>NZ_JBJHPC010000556.1:0-4690 GCF_045257485.1 Streptomyces sp. YS-3
GCACACACCGGCATCGCCCGGCGAAACGTCGAGCCGAACTCGGCCGCCGAGCGGTACGCCGACGGGGACATGCCCGCCACCAGTGGCAGCGCCGCCACCGCGATCAGGCCCGCCGCCCGCGCCGCCGCGTTGTTGATGCCGCTCGCCAGTCCCGCCCGCCCCGCGTCCACCGAACCCAGCACCGTCGCGGTGAGCGGCGCCACCAGGGTCACCATGCCGAGGCCGAGGACGACGACCGCGGGAAGCACGTCCCGCGGATAGGACGCGCCCACCCCGACCCGCAGCATCAGCAGCATCCCGCCCGCGCACAGCAGCGGCCCCACCGTCAGCGGCAGGCGCGGGCCGATCCGCTCGCCCAGGGCTCCGGAGCGGGCCGAGAGCAGGAGCATCAGGACCGTGGTCGGCAGGAGTGCCGCGCCGGCGCCCAGCGCCGAGTACCCCGCCACCACCTGGAGCTGGAGCGCCGCCAGGAAGAAGAAGCCGCCGAACGCCGCGTACACGCACACCGTCACCACGTTCACCGCCGTGAACTGGCGCGAGGCGAATATCTCCGGCGGCAGCATGGGGTCGGGCAGCCGCCGTTCGAGCCGCAGGAAGGCGAAGCCGGCCAGCACGCCCGCCGCCGCCGCGCCCAGCACCAGCGGCGACGCGCCCTGCCCCGGCGCCTCGATCAGCGCGTACGTCACCAGCGCGAGAGCCAGCGCCCCCAGCGCCGCGCCCGTCACATCGAAGCGGGCCGTGTGCACGCGCGCGTCCCTGGACTCCGGGACGTGCTTCAGCGCCACCGGGACGCACAGCGCGGCCAGCGGCACGTTCAGCAGGAAGACCCAGCGCCAGCCGGGGCCGTCCACCAGCCAGCCGCCCAGGAACGGCCCCACGGCCGCCCCGACTCCGCCGAGCCCGGACCAGACGCCCACGGCCGCCGCCCGGTCGTCGGGGTCGAAGCTCGCCTGGATGAGGGCGAGGGAGCCGGGGGTGAGGAGCGCGCCGCCGATGCCCTGGAGGGCGCGGGCGGCGATCAGCACGCCCGCGTCGGGCGCGAGCCCGCACAGCAGGGAGCCGGCGGCGAACCAGACGACGCCCACGACGAAGACCCTGCGGCGGCCGTACCGGTCGCCGAGCGCCCCGCCGAGCAGGATCAGCCCGGCGAGCGTGAGCATGTACGCGTTGACGGTCCACTGGAGCACCGCCATGTCCGCGTCCAGGTCCGCCCCGATGCGCGGCAGGGCCACATTGACCACGGTCGAGTCGAGCATCGCCATCCCGGACCCGAGCACGGTCGTGAACAGCACCCACCGCCCCGCCGCCGTCCCCATCGTCACGCTCATGCACTCCACTCTCGCCGAACGCACCGGGCCCGGCACCCCCCGCGAGGGGGATACCGGGCCCGGACGGGGGAGCGCGGGCGGCGGGCCCGCGCGCCCGTTACTTCAGCTTCGTGCCGGTCGAGCGCAGGTTCGCGCACGCCTCGGTGACGCGCTTGGCCATCGACGCCTCGGCGAGCTTGCCCCAGGTGCGCGGGTCGTACGTCGACTTCTTGCCGACCTCGCCGTCGACCTTCAGGACACCGTCGTAGTTGCGGAACATGTGGTCCGCGACCGGGCGGGTGAAGGCGTACTGGGTGTCGGTGTCCAGGTTCATCTTCACGACGCCGTTCTCCAGCGCGGTCGCGATCTCCTGCTCGGAGGAGCCGGAGCCGCCGTGGAAGACGAAGTCGAAGGGGTGACTACCAGCCTTGCCGTGCTTGGCGGCGACGCCCTCCTGGAGGTCCTTGAGGAGCTCCGGACGCAGCACGACGTTGCCCGGCTTGTAGACGCCGTGGACGTTGCCGAAGGAGGCGGCCAGCAGGTAGCGGCCCTTCTCGCCCAGGCCCAGGGCCTCGGCGGTGCGCAGCGCGTCGTCGACGGTGGTGTACAGCTCGTCGTTGATCTCGTGGCTGACGCCGTCCTCCTCGCCGCCGGTCGGGGTGATCTCGACCTCAAGGATGATCTTGGCGGCGGCGGCCTTGGCGAGCAGCTCCTGGCCGATGGCCAGGTTGTCCGCGAGGGTCTCGGCGGAGCCGTCCCACATGTGCGACTGGAACAGCGGGTTCAGGCCCTTGGCGACGCGCTCGGCCGAGACCTCCAGGAGCGGACGTACGTAACCGTCCAGCTTGTCCTTGGGGCAGTGGTCGGTGTGCAGCGCGACGGTGATGTCGTACTTGGCGGCGACGATGTGCGCGAACTCGGCCAGGGCGACCGCGCCCGTGACCATGTCCTTCTTGTACTGGCCACCCAGGAACTCGGCACCGCCGGTGGAGATCTGGATGATGCCGTCGCTCTCGGCCTCCGCGAAGCCGCGCAGGGCAGCGTGCAGGGTCTGGGTCGAGGTCACATTGATGGCCGGGTAGGCGAACTTGCCTGCCTTCGCCCGGTCGAGCATCTCGTTGTAGACCTCGGGGGTTGCGATGGGCATCTGTCCGCTCCTTGTGATGTGCGGGGTGTGCGATATGTGCTGGCCCTGACCTGGGGGCGACGTCATCGTCGCGGCCCATCTTTCCAGACTCTGCGCCCGGCTCCACCCTGCGGACGGACGAGGGGGCGGCCGTTTCACGTGAAACAGCCGCCCCCTCGTCGAAAGCGCAGGTCAGAGCAGGTAGGCAAGAGAACCTCGGCCCGGACCACCACTTTCGGAGTGCCCGTCAGTCGATCTTGCCGAGTACCCCGGACCGGTTACGCCCACGGTGGCCTCCGGGGCGTTGTGCCCGCCCCGCCCCGCGCCGGAACCGTTACGCCAGGCCCAGGTCACCGAGCTGGTAGCCCGTGAGGTACGTCAGACCCGCTCCGGTGATGGCGTCGGCCGCGCCCCGGTCGACGATCGTGGCCACGGCGACGACCTCGCCGCCCGCCTCGCGCACCGCCTCGACGGCCGTCAGCGGCGAGCCGCCGGTGGTGGAGGTGTCCTCGACCACCAGACAGCGGCGGCCCTTGACCTCCGTGCCCTCGATCCGGCGCTGCATACCGTGCGCCTTCTGCGCCTTGCGTACGACGAAGGCGTCCAGGCGCCGGCCGCGCGCGGCCGAGGCGTGCAGCATCGACGTCGCCACCGGGTCGGCGCCGAGGGTCAGCCCGCCCACGCAGTCGAAGTCGAGGTCGGCGGTGAGGTCGAGCATGACCTGACCGACCAGCGGCGCGGCCTCGCCGTCCAGCGTGATCCGCCGCAGGTCGATGTAGTAGTCGGCTTCCCGGCCCGAGGAGAGGGTCACCTTGCCGTGCACCACGGCCTTGTCCTTGATCTGCTGGAGCAGGTCGGCTCGTACGTCAGTCATGCCCGCCAGCTTAGAGGCGGCGCCAGCTCCAGGTCGTCGCCAGCTCCAGCGGGTCCACCGGCGTCACCAGCCGCGGCAGGGTGTTGAGGCCGTTGGGCGGGCCGGACTGCGGCTCCACGCACACCGCCTCCTCCTGCTCGTCGTAGACCACCACCCACTCGCTGCGGCTGGTCACCTTCAGCTCCAGCTGCCCCGGCCAGGTGAGGGTGACGTCGACGCCGTCGGGCATGCCGAAGCAGTCGTCCCAGGGGCCCGGCAGGGGGTCGATGCGGCGGCCGGTGGGCAGGTGGTCGTCCCCGCGCTCCTCCTGCCAGCCGGGGCTGAACTCCAGCCGCACGTCCTCGCCGCCGAGGCTGCGCCGGAACCAGGGGTGCCAGCCGACCTGCGCGGGGAAGGAGTCGCCGTACGTCTCCACGCCCATGGTGATCGTCAGCGCGCTCTCGGACAGCTCGAAGATCTGCGTCACGCGTCCGGTGTACGGCCACGGCTCGGCCAGGTCGTACGTGAAGTGGGCCTCGGCGTGGCCGGTCTCGGTCTCGCCGGTGCGCACCCGCTTCCAGACCGTGTCGCGGCCGGTGCCGTGGATGGCGTGCGGCGCGGCGTTCAGCGGCAGACGGTGCTTGGTGCCGCCGTTGCGGAACTCGCCGTGCTCCACCCGGCCGCACCAGGGGACCATCGGGAACGAGCCGTACTTGTCGCCCTGGCGCAGCACTTCCGTACCGCCGATGCGCAGGCTCTCGATCCGGCACCCGAGATCCGGACGGACCGTCAACTCGACCTCGCCGGCCGCCAGCCGGACACTCTTGTCGCTACTCACACCCCTGACACTACTTGCGTCGGCGCGTCCCCCGGCGCGCGCGTCGCCGTGTCCGGGGCGGGTGGCGTGTCAGCGGCGCCGGCGCAGGGCGCGGCCGACCACCACCGCGGAGGCGAGCGCGAGCGCGGCGGCCGGGGCGGCCCACCGCAGGGTGGCCCCCGCGCCGGAGCCGGCCGGGGCCGGCACGGGCGCGTACCGCCCGCGCGGCGGCGCGTGGTCGACCTCCTCGGCGCTGCGGCCGATCATCGTCCGCCGGGCGTGCGCGGCCTCGGCGGGCAGGTAGTCGGCGTCTCCCGAGAGGTCGAACTCCTCCTCGGCGAGCGGGTCGAGCGAGGGCGGCGGGACGGCGGCGTCGAAGACGGAGTGGCCGAGGCCGGGGTCCTCGGCGGGGTCCTCGCCGCGCGCCTCGGCGTCCACGTCCGCGTCGGCGTCCGGAGTGGCGTCCGGGGCCGCGGCCGACCCCGACCCGGAGGTGGTGGGCCCGGTGGGACCGGCCTCGGGCTCCCCGGGCGCGGCGGCGGCGCGGGGCGCGGCGTCGTGGGGGGCGCTGTCGGGCGCGGGGATCT
>NZ_JBJHPC010000557.1:0-4677 GCF_045257485.1 Streptomyces sp. YS-3
GACCACCACCACGGCGATCACCGCGAGCCACCAGGACGTGTCCATACCGCAGACGTTACCCGGCGGCCCACCCCCCGCGCGCGCTCCGCCCGCACTCCGCCCGAACCGGTGACAGCGCAGGTGAGTTCCCCCACAACGGCCCGCCACTGAGGAGCGACCGGCAGTGTGGCGCCTTACGCTCGACGCACCGCACGACCTCCCACAGCCTTGCCCGTATCCCTTGCCGCTCCCGGAGGTTCACGCTCCATGAAGCTCACCGTCGTCGGCTGCTCCGGGTCGTTCCCGTCCGCGGAATCGGCCTGTTCGAGCTACCTCGTCGAGGCCGACGGCTTCCGGCTGCTCCTCGACATGGGCAACGGCGCCCTGGGCGAGCTGCAGCGCCACATCGGTCTCTACGACCTCGACGCGATCTTCCTCAGCCACCTCCACGCCGACCACTGCATCGACATGTGCGGCTACTTCGTCGCCCGGTACTACCGGCACGAGGGCGGGCGCTGCGCCCCCCTGCCGGTGTACGCGCCGGAGGGCGCCGAGCAGCGTCTGACCACGGCGTACGCCGACACGCCCTCCACCTCCTCCATGAGCGAGGTCTTCGACTTCCACACCCTGAAGTCCGGCTCGTTCGACATCGGCCCCTTCGCGGTCCGTACGGAGCGGGTCTGCCACCCCGTCGAGGCGTACGGCATCCGTATCGAGCACGGCGGCGCGTCCCTCACGTACTCGGGCGACACCGGCGTCTGCGAGGCGCTGCACGAGCTGGCCGAGGGCACCGACCTGTTCCTGTGCGAGGCGTCCTTCACGCACGGCAAGGAGGACATCCCGGCCCTCCACCTCAACGGCCGCGAGGCCGGCGCGCACGCCGCCCGCGCCCGGGCGGGCCGGCTGGTCCTGACCCACATCCCCCCGTGGACGGACGGCGAGGTCAACCTGGCGGACGCCCGTCAGGCGTACGAGGGACCCGTGGAGCTCGCGGTGCCGGGCGCGGTGTACGAGGTCTGAGCGGCGGAGCGGCGTACGTACGCGAAGGGCCCCCGGAACCGAGCGGTTCCGGGGGCCCTTCGCACGTGACCCGTACGGCTTACGCCTTGGTCAGGTCCTCCAGCTCCTCCTCGGGCTCGCGGCCCGGGGTGGCGAGGTTGAACTTGACGATCGCGAAGCGGAAGACGAAGTAGTAGATCGCCGCGAAGACCAGACCGATCGGGATGATCAGCCAGGGCTTCTCCGCGAACTTCCAGTTGAGCAGGTAGTCGATGGCACCGGCCGAGAACGTGAAGCCGTGGTGCACGCCCAGCGCCCAGGTGACGGCCATCGAGACGGCGGTCAGGATCGCGTGGATCACGTACAGGACCGGCGCGATGAACATGAACGCGAACTCGATCGGCTCGGTGATACCGGTGACGAAGGAGGTCAGCGCGAGCGAGATCATCATGCCGCCGACGGCCTTGCGGCGCTCCGGGCGGGCGGTGTGGGTGATGGCGAGGGCCACGGCCGGAAGGGCGAACATCATGATCGGGAAGAAGCCGGTCATGAACTGTCCGGCGCTCGGGTCGCCGTGCATGAAGCGCTGGATGTCACCGTGCCAGGTGGCACCGGACGGGTCCGTGTAGGTGCCGATCTCCTGCCAGGCGACGGTGTTCACGAACTGGTGCATGCCGACCGGCAGCAGCGCGCGGTTCACGGCGCCGAAGATGCCGGCGCCGACGGAGCCCAGATCGGTCATCCACTCGCCGAAGGAGGTGATGCCGTCGCCGATCGGACCCCAGACCAGGCCGAAGAAGACGCCGAGCGCGGTGCCGATGAAGGCCATGAGGATCGGGACGAGCCGGCGGCCGTTGAAGAAGCCCAGCCAGTCCACCAGCTTGGTGCGGTGGAACCGCTGCCACACGACCGCGGATATCAGGCCCATGACGATGCCGCCGAGGACCTTCGGGTCGTTGTACGTGGCCGCGACATCGACACCGTTGTTCTTGGTCGTGTTGACCACGGCGTCGGTCACCGGGAACGCGGTGAGCACGTTCTTGTAGACCAGGAAGCCGACCAGCGCGGCGAGGGCGGTGGAGCCGTCGGACTTCTTGGCGAAGCCGATGGCGACACCGATGCAGAACAGCAGCGGCATGTTGGCGAAGACCGCGTCGCCGGCGGTCGCGAAGACCTTGGCGACCTTGTCCCAGCCGAGGCCGTCCTTGCCGAAGACATCGTCCTGACCGAGGCGGAGCAGAATGCCCGCGGCCGGCAGTACGGCGATCGGCAGCTGCAGGCTGCGACCGACCTTCTGCAGACCCTGGAACAGGCCGGCACCCCGCTTCTTCGCGGGCGCCGCCGTAGCGGTGGCCGTACTCATCAACTTCCTCCAGTTGGCAAGGCGCCGCCCGGGCATGGGAAGGTACGGGGGGACGGCGGCGTCTCAGGGGGGAACGCGGTGAAGCCCGCGTGGTCTACACCATTGAGTGGTGTAGACCAGTTGTAGCACGGTGAGGGTTAGATAAGGAACCTGCGATTTCTGTGTGCTGAGCCACGCATTCCGGCATGACGGACAAAGGCCCCGGACCCTGGGGTCCGAGGCCTGCGCCGTATCACCGCTTGGTTATCCCGCCGTTATTACTTCGTGTTCTCCCGCTCGATCTCCTCTTCCAGCTCCTCCGGTTCGCGCCCCGGAGTGGGAAGGTCGAACTTGGTGATCGCGAACCGGAAGATGGCGTAATAGACGGCCGCGAAGACCAGCCCGATCGGAATGATCAGCCACGGTTTCGTCGCCAGGTTCCAGTTGATGACGTAGTCGATGAGACCGGCCGAGAAGCTGAAGCCGTCCTTCACGCCCAGCGCCCAGCTCACCGCCATCGAGACACCCGTGAGCACCGCGTGGATCACGTACAGCAGCGGCGCGATGAAGAGGAACGAGTACTCGATCGGCTCGGTGATACCGGTGACGAACGAGGTCAGACCCACCGACAGCATCAGACCGCCCACCTGCTTGCGGCGGTGCGGCTTGGCGCAGTGGGTGATCGCCAGAGCGGCGGCTGGCAGCGCGAACATCATGATGGGGAAGAAGCCGGTGGTGAACTGGCCCGCGTCCTTGTCGCCCGCCAGGAACATACTGATGTCACCGTGGACGACGGTCCCGTCCGGCTTGGTGAAGGTGCCGAACTGGAACCAGATGGGCACGTTGAGGAACTGGTGCAGACCGATCACCAGCAGCGCCCGGTTGGCGACCCCGAAGATGCCCGCGCCCCAGGCGCCCAGCCCCACCAGCCAGTCGCTGAAGTTCTCCAGGCCGTCACCGATCGGCGGCCAGACCCACAGACAGATCGCGGCGAACGCGATGGCGACGAACGACATGATGATGGGGACCAGCCGGCGGCCGTTGAAGAAGCCGAGCCAGTCGACCAGCTTCACCCGGTGGTAGCGCTGCCAGAACCAGGCGGCGAGCAGACCCATGACGATGCCGCCGAACACACCCGGGTTCTGGTACGTGAAGGCCGCCACGGTCCCGTCGTTGGCCTGGCACCCCGCCGAGATGACCTTCGCGCCGGCGGCGCAGTCCTTGGGGAACTGGCGCAGCACGTTGTAGTAGACGAGGAAACCGGCCACGGCGGCGAGCGCGGTGGAGCCGTCCGCCTTCTTCGCCATGCCGATGGCGACGCCGATGCAGAACAGCAGCGGCAGACCGATGTTGGCGTCGAGCAGCGCGCCGCCCGCACCGGCCATGACCTTGGCGACATCGGTCCAGCCGAGGCCGTCCTTGCCGAAGACGTCCGGCTGGCCGAGCCGGTTGAGGATGCCGGCCGCGGGCAGGACGGCGATCGGCAACTGGAGGCTGCGCCCCATCTTCTGGAGGTTCTGGAACGCCCCGTTCCACCACTTCGGCCGGTCCGCCGCCGTGCTGTCCGCGCTCATCGGCGGCCCTCCGTCCCGTCCGTCCCGTCGGAACAAGCCAGTTCCGGGGTGCGTTGCACACTGGTGTAGACCAGTTGCGGTATCGTCCGGATCCTGGCCGCACGGGCGCGGTACCGGTGATCGCCATCCTTGGCCAGCGCGCGGACGCTCGCTCGCGTAACTGGGCCAAACGTGCGTTACGGTGACAAAGCGGAACCGCGGTCGGACGGATCTGCGGTGCGCCGCCACAGCGTTCTTTGAAAGAACAGGGAGACAGACATGGCCAGCAAGGCTGAGAAGATCGTCGCCGGGCTCGGCGGTATCGAGAACATCGAAGAGGTCGAGGGCTGCATCACCCGCCTCCGCACCGAGGTCATCGACCCGAGCAAGGTCGACGAGGCCGCGCTGAAGGCCGCCGGCGCGCACGGCGTCGTCAAGATGGGCACCGCGATCCAGGTCGTCATCGGCACGGACGCGGACCCGATCGCGGCGGACATCGAAGACATGATGTAACCCAGCCAGCACTGACCGAGGGGCCCTCCCAGGTGGGAGGGCCCCTTTCCCGAAGGGCGACGGCCGCCCACGGCCGACGGACGACCGACGTCTTCAGGGGTGCGACCAGCCCCCCACGGCCCGCGGACGGCCGACGTTTTTGGGGGCGCGGGGAACTGCGCGACAAGCCCCCACGAACCGGCAGACGCCAACGCTCCCAGGGGGCACGGGGAACGGCGCGAACAACCGCCCACGGCCCGCGGCCGACCAAACCCCCGGGGCGACGCCCCGAAGGGGGCCACGGGGCGAAGC
>NZ_JBJHPC010000558.1:0-4663 GCF_045257485.1 Streptomyces sp. YS-3
GCGTGGGGCCGCTGATCGGCGCCGCGGGCGCCGTGGCGCTGCTGGGGCTCGCCGGGGACCTGCGCCCGCTGGGCGCCCGGGTCATGATCGGGGTGCAGACCGCCGCCGCCACCGTGGTGGTCGCCCTGGCGTCGGGGCTCTCACCGGGGCCCGGCACCCTCGCCGTGCTGTGGATCGTGCTCGTCACCAACGCCTTCAGCCTGCTGGACGCCTCCGACGGGGCGATGGGGACGGTGGCCGCGGTCATCGCGCTCGGGCTCGCCGTCTGCGCCATCGAGGACGCGCTCCCCGGGCTCGCGCTGCTGCTCAGCGTGCTGGCCGCCTCCCTCACCGGGTTCCTGGTGCACAACTGGCACCCCGCCCGGATCGTCCTCGGCCACTGCGGCTCGCTCTTCACGGGGTTCCTGCTCGCCTGCGCCGCCGTACTCGTCCACACCGAGGCCGAACCCGCCCGGGCCACCGCCTCGCTGTTCGCCCTCACCGCCGTGGTCCTGGCCGACGCGGTGCTGGTCCTGCTGTCGCGCCGGCTGGCCGGGCGGTCGCTGACGGAAGGTGCGGCCGACCACATCGCGCACCGGCTGCGCCGGGGCGGTCTGACCGTGCAGGGCACGGCCGTCGTCCTCGGGCTCGGCGCGCTGGTCGGGACCGTCACCTCGCTGCTCGTCCACGACGGCCGCCTCGCCCCGCCCGCGGTGCTGCCGCTGGTGCTCGGCACGGCGGTCGCGGTGGTGGCCCTGCTGCGGGTGCCGGTCTACGGCGACGCGGCCCTGCGTACCGAACCGGCCCCCGGGGCCGCCCGCGAAGGAGCACCGGCGTGAGCATCGACATGATCGCGATGGGCGACCGCGCCCGTACGGCCCTGCGCCGCCTCGCCCGCCCCCTCGGCGCGCCCGGCCGGTCCGCCGACGACGACGGCGCGCGCCTGGTGCGGCTGCTGCGGCGGTACGAGATCGACCTCGTGCTGGACGTGGGCGCCTACAGCGGGGCTTACGGCACGATGCTGCGGCGCTGCGGCTACGAGGGGCGCATCGTCTCCTTCGAGCCGCTGCGCGAACCCCGCGCCGAGCTGCGGCTGCGGGCCGCGGAGGACCCCTTCTGGTCGGTGCTGCCGTACGCGCTCGGCGACCGCAGCGGGCCCCTCACCCTGAACATCGCGGGCGACGCGGGCGTGAGCAGCTCGGCGCTGCCGATGACGCCCCGCCATCGCGCCGCCGCGCCGCACACCGCGTACACCGGCAGGCGCAGCGTCGACGCGCACCGCCTGGACGCCCTGTGGGAGGGCGTCACCGCGCCCGGCGAGCGGGTCTTCGTACGGCTCGCGGTGCAGGGGTACGAGCACGAGGTGCTGCGCGGCGCGGGGGCGTACGCGGACGAGATCGTCGGGCTCCAGGCGGGGGCGGCGCTGGTGCCGCTGTACGAAGGGGGCGCGGGCTTCGACGATGTGCTGGCCCACGCGCGCGAGGAGCTCGGGCTCTCGCTCATGTCGGTGCGGCCGGGGCTCGCGGACCCGCGGGACGGCCGCCTGCTCCAGTGCGAGCTGATCCTGCTCCGGGAGGACACCCCGGCCCCCTCGGAGCAGGTTCCGCCCCAGCCGGCACCCGCCGACTGACGCCTCCCCGGGGGCCGCGAACAGCCCGCCCACCTGCGGTCGGAGATTGGGCGCGAACATAAGCCGCACATAAAAGTTGAGCCTCCTCGACTCAGCTCTGTTGACCGCTCGGGGCGAGTCATGCATCCTTGAGTCAGTTCCACTCAAGATGTCAGTTGGAGGAATCGAAAATGGCACGTGCGGTCGGCATCGACCTGGGCACGACTAACTCCGTCGTCAGCGTTCTCGAAGGCGGCGAGCCCACCGTCATCACCAACGCCGAAGGCGCCAGGACCACGCCGTCCGTCGTCGCCTTCGCCAAGAACGGCGAAGTCCTCGTCGGTGAGGTCGCCAAGCGGCAGGCCGTCACCAACGTGGACCGGACCATCCGCTCGGTCAAGCGCCACATGGGCACCGACTGGAAGATCGACCTCGACGGCAAGACCTTCAACCCGCAGCAGATGAGCGCCTTCATCCTGCAGAAGCTGAAGCGGGACGCGGAGGCCTACCTCGGCGAGAAGGTCACCGACGCGGTCATCACCGTCCCGGCGTACTTCAACGACTCCGAGCGTCAGGCGACGAAGGAGGCCGGTGAGATCGCGGGCCTCAACGTCCTGCGCATCGTCAACGAGCCGACTGCGGCGGCCCTGGCGTACGGCCTGGACAAGGACGACCAGACGATCCTCGTCTTCGACCTCGGCGGCGGCACCTTCGACGTGTCCCTCCTGGAGATCGGTGACGGCGTCGTCGAGGTGAAGGCCACCAACGGTGACAACCACCTCGGTGGTGACGACTGGGACCAGCGCGTCGTCGACTACCTGGTGAAGCAGTTCCAGTCCGGCCACGGCGTGGACCTCTCCAAGGACAAGATGGCGCTCCAGCGCCTGCGCGAGGCCGCCGAGAAGGCGAAGATCGAGCTGTCCTCGTCCACCGAGACCTCGATCAACCTGCCGTACATCACGGCGTCGGCCGAGGGCCCGCTGCACCTGGACGAGAAGCTGACGCGCGCCCAGTTCCAGCAGCTGACCGCGGACCTCCTGGAGCGCTGCAAGCACCCGTTCCACAACGTCATCAAGGACGCGGGCATCCAGCTCTCCGAGATCGACCACGTCGTTCTCGTCGGCGGCTCCACCCGTATGCCCGCCGTCGCGGAGCTCGTGCGCGAGCTGACCGGCGGCAAGGACGCCAACAAGGGCGTCAACCCGGACGAGGTCGTCGCCATCGGCGCCGCCCTCCAGGCCGGTGTCCTCAAGGGTGAGGTCAAGGACGTCCTGCTCCTCGACGTGACCCCGCTGTCCCTCGGCATCGAGACCAAGGGCGGCATCATGACCAAGCTCATCGAGCGGAACACCACGATTCCGACGAAGCGCTCCGAGATCTTCACGACGGCCGAGGACAACCAGCCGTCCGTCCAGATCCAGGTCTACCAGGGCGAGCGCGAGATCGCGGCGTACAACAAGAAGCTCGGCATGTTCGAGCTGACCGGTCTGCCGCCGGCCCCGCGCGGGGTCCCGCAGATCGAGGTCGCCTTCGACATCGACGCCAACGGCATCATGCACGTGACCGCGAAGGACCTGGGCACGGGCAAGGAGCAGAAGATGACCGTCACCGGCGGCTCCTCGCTGCCGAAGGACGAGGTCAACCGCATGCGCGAGGAGGCCGAGCAGTACGCGGAGGAGGACCACCGCCGCCGCGAGGCCGCCGAGTCCCGCAACCAGGGCGAGCAGCTCGTCTACCAGACCGAGAAGTTCCTCAAGGACAACGAGGACAAGGTCCCGGGCGACGTCAAGACCGAGGTCGAGACCGCGGTGGCCGAGCTCAAGGAGAAGCTGAAGGGCGAGTCCGCCGAGGGCGACAACACCGCGGAGATCCGTACCGCGACCGAGAAGCTCGCGGCCGTCTCCCAGAAGCTCGGCCAGGCGATGTACGCGGACGCCCAGGCCGCCCAGGGTGCCGCCGGAGCCGAGGGCGCCGAGGCGCCCAAGGCCGAGGACGACGTCGTCGACGCCGAGATCGTCGACGACGAGAAGCCGGGCGACGCGAAGGGTGGCGCGGCCTGATGTCTGAGGAGACCCCGGGCTTCGAGGAGAAGCCCGACGTCCCCTCCGGCGCACAGGAAGACGCCGAGCCGAAGGCCGCCGACTCCTCGAAGGAGGAGAAGGCGGCCCCGGCCGGGGACGCAGCCAAGGAGATCGCCCTGCAGGCCCAGCTGGACCAGGCCCAGACAGCGCTCGCCGAGCGCACGACGGACCTCCAGCGCCTCCAGGCCGAGTACCAGAACTACCGCCGCCGCGTGGAGCGGGACCGCGTCACGGTCAAGGAGATCGCCGTCGCCGGCCTCCTGACCGAGCTGCTGCCCGTGCTCGACGACATCGGCCGGGCCCGTGAGCACGGCGAACTGACCGGCGGCTTCAAGTCGGTGGCCGAGTCGCTGGAGACGGTCGCCGCGAAGATGGGCCTCCAGCAGTTCGGCAAGGAGGGCGAGCCCTTCGACCCGACGGTCCACGAGGCCCTGATGCACAGCTACGCCCCGGACGTCACCGAGACGACGTGCGTCGCGATCCTCCAGCCCGGGTACCGGATCGGCGAGCGTACGATCCGCCCCGCGCGGGTCGCCGTCGCCGAGCCCCAGCCGGGCGCGGCGAAGGAGGGCAAGGAGGCCAAGGAAGGCGGCGCCGGCACGGCCGAAGAGGAGAGCGGTGGCCCGGACGAGGGCTGACGCGACGGTCATGGGTGAAGTGGTCGTCCGGGAGGAGGGACGTCGATGAGCACGAAGGACTTCGTCGAGAAGGACTACTACAAGGTCCTCGGCGTCCCCAAGGACGCCACCGAGGCCGAGATCAAGAAGGCGTACCGCAAGCTCGCCCGCGAGTTCCACCCGGACGCCAACAAGGGCGACGCCAAGGCGGAGGAGCGCTTCAAGGAGGTCTCCGAGGCGAACGACATCCTCGGTGACCCCAAGAAGCGCAAGGAGTACGACGAGGCGCGCGCCCTCTTCGGCAACGGCGGCTTCCGGGCCGGTCCCGGCGCCGGCGGCGGCAGCTTCAACTTCGACCTGGGCGACCTCTTCGGGGG
>NZ_JBJHPC010000559.1:0-4663 GCF_045257485.1 Streptomyces sp. YS-3
GGATGTGGCGACGGTACGTGAGGGGGAGGGCGGTTCGGCGCAGCGGCTGGTGACCAGGGCGGCGCCCACGAAGGAGAGGGCGTCCCCGGCGAGCAGCCACTGGTAGGCGGCCGTGGTGGCGAGCGCGAGGGCGGCTGCGGCGGCGAGGCCTCCGACGGCCCAGCCGGCGTTGGCCAGGGTGCGGCTGACGGCCTGGTAGCGGACGCGGTCGGGGCCGGCGACACGTGCCGCGTACAGCTTGGTGAGCACGTTGGCGGAGCGGTCGCCGAAGCTGCCGACGGCCGAGTACACCAGGAGGAGCGCGTAGTTGTCGGTGGTGAGCAGGGCGGCCGAGGCGAGCGCGCGCAGGATCTGGAAGACGATGAGCACGCGTGTGAGGGGCAGCCGGTCGGCGATTCGGCCTCCGATGGGCGCGCCCGCGATGCCCACGGCGCCGGCGAGGGCCACCAGGGTGCCGACCTGGGCGACCGAGAGCCCTGCCACGTAGGTGAAGTACAGGACGGAGACGGCGGCCCACAGGCCGCTTCCGGTGCGGTCGACGAAAGCGACCCAGAGCATCAGTCGGCCGTCGCGGCCTCCCGGGACTCGTTCCCACAGTGCGGCTCGCCGGCTGTGCAGTGTCACTGCTCCCCCTTGACGTGAATTATGTATTGGTACATAGTTCAGTACGTGGCAGAACAATATGCGATCGGTGGCACCTCGGCCAAGGGAATTGCCGCTTCCGCCGAAAGGGCCGTCGCCGAGGGCTCCTTGGCGCCCGGGGACACGCTTCCGCCGGTCCGCCGGCTGGCGGAGGAGCTGGGCGTGAGTCCCGGCACCGTGGCGACGGCCTACAAGGACCTGCGCGGGCGCGGTGTCGTGGTCACGCACGGGCGGGGCGGGACCGTGGTCGCCGCCGCGCCCTCGGTCGCCTCGCGTCGCCCGCCGAAGGTGCCCGAGGGGCTGCGGGACCTCGCGGGCGGCCACCCCGACCCCGCCTTCCTGCCCGAACTGCCCGCGCCGGTACGGACGACGGCGGGTGCCCGGTCGCACCGCTCGACACCCCGGCTGCCGCTGCTGGAGGAGCGCGTTCAGGAGTGGCTGGGCGCCGACGGCGTGCCGACGGAATCGGTGACCTTCGCTCATGGGGCGCTGGACTGCGTCGCCCGGCTGCTCACCACCGAGCTGCGGCCCGGCGACGCGGTGGCCATGGAGGACCCGGGCTACCACCATCTGCTCGACCTGGTGCAGGTGATGGGGCTGCGGACGATCCCGGTCGCGGTCGACGACGAGGGGATGCGGCCGGAGCCGCTGCGCGAGGCGCTGCGAGCCGGGGCGCGGGCCGTGGTGTGCAGCCCGCGCGCGCAGAACCCCTACGGCGGCTGCTTCTCCCGGTCGCGCCGGGACGAACTGGTGGGGGTGCTGCGCGGGGCCCCCGAGGTGCTGGTGATCGAGAACGACCACGCGGCGGAGATCGCGGGGGCGCCGCTGCACAGCTTGACCGAGGGCGGGCAGCTGGCCCGCTGGGCTCATGTGCGGACGGTGACGAAATACCTGGGCACGGACCTGCGGTGGGCCGCCGCCGCCTGCGACCCGGCGACGCTGGCGCGGCACGACGGCCGGCTGCTGCTGACCTCCGGCTGGGTGAGCCATCTGCTCCAGGGCACGGTGCTCGCGCTGCTGACCGACCGGCCGGCGGGGGAACTCGTCCATCGCGCGCGTGACGCGTACGGGGAGCGGCGGCGCGCTCTGGCGGAAGAGCTGGAGCGGCGCGGGATCCCCTCGCACGGGGCGAGCGGGATGAACCTGTGGGTGCCGGTGCGGGACGAGTCCGCGGTAGTGAACGGGCTGCGCTCGCGCGGGTGGTGGGTGGCCGCCGGGGCGCGGTTCCGGATCGCCTCGGGGCCGGGTGTACGGATCACCCCGGCGGCCCTGGCACCTGCTGAGGCGGCCCTGCTCGCCTCGGACTTCGCGGAGGTGCTGGGCGAGTCCGAGGCCACGTACGGGGGGTGAGGGACGGAAGGTGACGGGCCGGAGCTGAGGCGCGGAGGTGCGGGGGGCATCCCGGCGGCTCCATGCGGCGCGGCATCCCGGCGGCTCCGTGCGGCGCGGCATCCCGGCGGCTCCATGCGGCGCGGCATCCCGGCGGCTCCGTGCGGCGGGGCATCCCGGCGGCTCCATGCGGCGCGGCGTCCCGGCGGCTCCGTGTGGAGCCGCCGGGGCGCGCTCTCGTCAGCCGCGGTCTCGGGCCACGGCCTCGTAGAAGCGCAGCAGATCCAGGTTGTCCACCGAGCCCGGGTTCACCGCCTTCTCCAGCGGGGTCCCCTGGAGCAGGCGCTTGACCGGCACCTCGATGCGCTTGCCGGTGAGCGTGTGCGGCACGCCCGGGGCTTCGATGATCTCGTCCGGCACATGGCGCGGGGAGAGTTGCTCCCGGATCGCCTGCTTCACCTTCGTACGGAGGGTGTCGTCCAGGACGGCGCCCTCGGTGAGGTGGACGAAGAGCGGCATCCAGTAGCCGCCGTCCGGCTCCTCCAGGCCGATGACCAGGGACTCTCGGATCTCCGGGAGGCGTTCGACGACCTCGTAGATGTCGGCCGAACCCATGCGGACGCCCTGGCGGTTCAGGGTGGAGTCGGAGCGCCCGTGGATGACCACCGAGCCGTGGTCGGTGAGGGTGATCCAGTCGCCGTGGCGCCAGACGCCGGGGAACATCTCGAAGTAGCTGTCGCGGTAGCGGCTGCCGTCCGGGTCGTTCCAGAAGCGGATCGGCATGGAGGGCATCGGGTTGACCACGACCAGTTCCCCCACCTCGCCCACCACGGGCTTGCCCTGCGCGTCCCAGGCCTGGAGGTCGGTGCCCAGGCAGGGGGCCTGGAGTTCGCCGATGTGCACGGGCAGCGTCGGGACGGCCCCCGCGAAGCAGGAGCACACGTCGGTGCCGCCGCTGACCGAGGCGATCCACAGGTCCTCGCGGACCTCGTCGTGGAGCCAGCGGAAACCGTCAGGCGGGAGCGGCGAGCCGGTGGTGGCGACGCACTTCACCCGCGAGAGGTCGTGGTCGCGGGAGGGGTGCACGCCCGCCTTGCGGCAGGCCATCACATAGGCGGCCGAGGTGCCGAAGAGGGTGGCGCCGGTCCGCTCGGCGACACCCCACTGGGCGCCGGTCTCCGGGAAGCCGGGGCTGCCGTCGTAGAGGACGACCGTGGTGCCGGTCAGCAGGCCGGAGACGAGGAAGTTCCACATCATCCAGCCGGTGGAGGTGTACCAGAAGAACCGGTCCTCGGGGCCGAGGTCGCAGTGGAGGCCGAGCTGCTTGAAGTGTTCGAGGAGGATGCCGCCCTGGGACTGGACGATGGCCTTGGGCAGTCCGGTGGTGCCGGAGGAGTAGAGCACCCAGAGCGGATGGTCGAAGGGAACTTGCTCGAAGACCGGCTCGTTGTCACTCTCAGTGAGCGATGACCAGTCGAGGGTTCCTTGGGGGGCAGGGGTGCCGAGCAGCGGGATGTGGACGACGGCGCGCAGGGTGGGCAGTTCGCGGCGGAGCTCCGCGACGACATCGGTCCGGTCGTGCTCCTTGCCGCCGTAGCGGTAGCCGTCGACGGTGAACAGGACGACGGGTTCCACCTGCTGGAACCGGTCGAGGACACTGCGCGCGCCGAAGTCGGGGGCGCAGGAGGTCCACACGGCGCCGACCGCGGCGGTGGCCAGGAGGGCGGTGACGGCCTGCGGGATGTTCGGCAGATAGCCGCTGACCCGGTCCCCGGGGCGTACGCCGAGGGCGCGCAGTTCGGCGGCGAGCGAGCCGACCTGCCGGCGCAGCTCGGCCCAGCTGGTGGCGACGGGCTCGTGCGTCTCGTCGACGTGCAGAAGGGCGGCGTCCTCGGCGCGGGCCGGGTCCTCGGCGGTGCGCAGGGCGTGCTCGGCGTAGTTGAGGGTGGCGCCGGGGAACCACTGGGCGCCCGGCATCGACCGGTCGGCGAGCACCGTCTCGTACGGGGTCGAGAAGCGCACGTCGAACCAGTCGGCGACGGCCTTCCAGAAGGTGTCGAGTTCGCTGACGGACCAGTGGTGCAGCGCCTCGTAGCCGCCGTCGGCCGGTGCGCCGTACCGCTCGGCGGCCCAGGTCTGGAACGCGGTGATCCGCGCCCCGGCGATGCGGTCGGGGCCCGGTTGCCACAGGGGCGCGGGCTGCGGCGCGGCGTTCGCTGGTGAGGTCATGGGTCGGCTCCCGGGCTGGTACGCGTGGTGTGCGTGTGCCGCGCGCACACGCGTAGGGGTGTGCGCATGCGGCGGCTCACAGGGACGATGCCATGTGATCGTCTTGCGCACCAGGGTGTGCCGCCCATAGTCAGGCACCTGTCCATGTGGTGCCACCACGGATGAACGGAAGTTGAACGGAGCACACGGCTCATGATCCGGATGGCAGGGTGAGCCGCATGGACGGCAATGACCTGGTGCGCTCGGTGAAGGCGGTCGGCTCGGTGCAGGGGCTGCGGGCGGTCCGCTCCGCCCTGCGGCGGCGCCGCGCGGACGCGTGGGGGCTGCCCGCGCGCGGCCCCGAGCGCGCGCGGGTGCCGGGTCAGGTGCGGGGCGCGGAGCCCCGGCCGGGCGGCGGAGTGGTGCGTTTCGCGCGCTCCGACCTGGAGGTGCGGGTGGCGGCGGGCGGCGCCGTGTTCTGGGG
>NZ_JBJHPC010000560.1:0-4659 GCF_045257485.1 Streptomyces sp. YS-3
CCGCCGCCCGCCCGGACAGCCCCTGGAAGGACYGCGCCTACCTCGCCTATGTCGCCACCGAGGCCGTCCTCTTCATGGACGACGCCGTCTTCAAGGTCGGCATCCCCCTCTGGGCCGTCTCCGCCACGGACGCACCCCACGGACTCGTACCGCTGCTGATGGTGCTCAACAACGTGATGGTGGTGGGCCTCCAGGTCCCCCTGGCCCGCTTCGGCGCCACCACCAGGGCGGCCCACCGCCTGCTCCTCCCGCTCGCCGCGGTCTTCGCCGCCGCGGGCATCGCCATGGCGGCCTCGGCGGTCCACGGCGCCGTGGTGGCGAGCATCTGCCTGACCGTCTCGGCCACGGCGTTCACCCTGGCCGAGATGATCCACGCCACCGTCTCGTGGGAGCTCTCCCTCGCCCTGGCCCCCGAGCAGGCCCAGGGCGCCTACCTCGGCGTGCACGGACTGGCCCAGTCCGCCCAGCGCAGCGCGGGACCGCTCGCCGTCACCGCGGCCATCGCCACCGGCCCCGTCGGCTGGACCGTCTTCGGCGCCGCCATCGCTCTGACCTGCTGCATTCAGCACCGGTTCGTACGGGACCGGCTGCCGCGACCGGCGTTGTCAGTGGCCCCGGTTACGGTGAGTGAGCACTGATCGACAGCGCTCAGGGGGAAACATGGCGCACATCCGCAACTCCAGGAAAAGCACCGGCAGGACCACCACCGCCCGCTCACCACGTGGCACCCGGCCGGCCCACAAGGCCCGCCCCAACCGGCGCACCCTGCGCAGGGAGACGCCCAGCACGGTGGGCCTGCTGGCCGACGCGTACGACTTCGAGGCGATGACGCGGTACCGGACCTTCGCCTTCGACGACCACACGGCCTACCTCCGCCAGGTCGAGGGCCTGCTCCGGTCCTTCGCCGCCCAGGGACTGCACACCACGGTCGCCCTCTTCGACCCGGAGGAGTTCACCGAGTTCTGCACGGCCACCGGCATCGACCCCGACACCCCCGCCAGCCGCACCCGCTTCACCGCCGAGATCGCGGCAGCGGGCACCCGCGTCCCTTACCAAGGCCAGCCCATCGACAGCCTGGTGCCCGAGCTCATCAACAAAGCGGTCCGCCAGGCGACCTGGGACTACGCCACACTGCTCCTGGCCGACCTGGGGGAGTGCGCCGAATGCGGCCAGGACATCGGCCGCTCGGCCTTCGAACGCGCATCGACGATCCTCACCCGACTGATCGAGGCCGCCGGGCCGGGCCTGCACCACATGGTGTGCAGCGTCCAGGCACAGCGGGAACAGCTCATCGCCGTGCTCCACGCCGAGGGGCGCGGCGATGCCGAGGGGCGTGGTGGTGAACCCGTCCGTCTCGACGAGACGGACGTCGCCGAGTTCGTCACCGTCCTCGCCGCGGGGATCGCCCAGCACAGCCCAGGCGGCCTGGTGCTGCGAACGACGTCGGCGGACGCACCCGACCGCGTCCACGGCTGGCGTCTGCACGAGGGCGGTCTGCACCCGCTCACCGCCGGGGAGGTCTTCAGCGCGTACTGCACGGATGCCGACACCGGAGACCCGGTGGCACCCGAACCAGGAGTGGACTACCGCGCGGGCTTCCCGTTCGACCAGCCCACCACCGACCACTGAGGACCGGAGGACCGGAGGGACCGCCGCCCAGGGGGAAACGAAAGGGGCTCCCCGTCGCGACGACGACGGGAAGCCCCTCCACTCACAGACACCCGGCTGCCGCGCGCCCGGGCGGCGGCAGCCGAGCACGGGTCACTCCCCGGACAGCACCGCCCGCGCGGCCACCCGGGCCTCTTCGGCCGAGTCCGCGGCACGGGCCGCGGACGCCGCGCGCTCGCACTGGGCGAGCGTGTACTTCGCCAGCGTCGCGCGGACGTAAGGAATGGACGCGGCACCCATCGACAGGCTGGTCACACCCAGACCCGTCAGCACACAGGCGAGCAGCGGATCGGAGGCAGCCTCACCACACACACCACAGCTCTTGCCCTCGGCCCTGGCCGCCTCGGCGGACAGCGCGACCAGGTCGAGCAGCGCCGGCTGCCACGGGTCCTGGAGCCGCGACACCGCACCGACCTGCCGGTCGGCCGCGAATGTGTACTGGGCCAGGTCGTTGGTGCCCAGCGACAGGAACTCGACCTCCTGGAGGATCGAGCGCGCGCGGAGCGCGGCAGAGGGGATCTCCACCATCGCGCCGAACTTCGCCCGCAGCCCGGCCTCCCGGCACGCGTCCGCGAACGCCTTGGCGTCCGTACGGTCCGCGACCATCGGCGCCATGACCTCCAGGTAGACCGGAAGCCCCTCGGCGGCCCTGGCCAGCGCCGTCAGCTGCGTCCGCAGCACGTCGGGGTGGTCGAGCAGCGAGCGCAGACCACGCACGCCGAGCGCCGGGTTCGGCTCGTCGGCGGGCGTCAGGAAGTCGAGCGGCTTGTCGGCGCCCGCGTCCAGCACCCGCACGACCACCCGGCCCTCCGGGAAGGCCTCCAGGACCTGGCGGTACGCCTCGACCTGCTTCTCCTCCGAAGGCGCCTTCGCGGAGTCGTCGAGGAAGAGGAACTCGGTACGGAACAGCCCCACGCCCTCGGCGCCCGCCTCCACGGCCGCCGGAACGTCGGCGGGACCGCCGACGTTGGCGAGCAGCGGCACCTTGTGCCCGTCCGAGGTGGCCCCCGGCCCGGAGGAAGCGGCCAGCGCGGCCCGGCGCTCGGCGGCGGCGCGCTCCAGCTCGGCGCGCTTGTCCTCGCTCGGCTCGACGAAGATCTCACCGGTGCTGCCGTCGACGGCCACCAGCGTGCCCTCGGCCAGTTCACCGGCGCCCGGCAGCGCCACGATCGCGGGGACACCCAGCGCCCGCGCCAGAATCGCGCTGTGGCTGGTGGGGCCGCCCTCCTCGGTCACGAAGCCGAGCACGAGCGCGGGGTCGAGCAGCGCGGTGTCGGCGGGAGCGAGATCCCGCGCGATCAGCACATACGGCTCGTCACTGTCCGGGACGCCCGGCATGGGGACGCCCAGCAGACGCGCCACGATGCGGTTGCGCACGTCGTCGAGGTCCGCAACCCGCCCGGCCATGTACTCACCCGCGCCCGCGAGGAGCTCGCGGTAGTGGGAGAACGCGTCGTACACGGCCCGCTCGGCGGTGCTGCCGACGGCGATACGACGGTCGACGTCGGCGATCAGCTCGGGGTCCTGGGCGATCAGGGCCTGGGCCTCCAGCACGGCCTGCGCCTCACCGCCCGCCAGGTTGCCGCGCGCGTTCAGATCGGCCGCCACGGCCTCCACGGCCTTGCGGGCACGCCCCTGCTCGCGCTCCGCCTCATCCGCGGGAATCTGCTTGGCCGGCGGCTCCAGGACCGCAGTACCCATGTGCCGGACCTGGCCGATCGCCACACCGTGGCTCACGCCGACGCCTCGCAGCGTTGTCTCCATTTCACCGTCTCCGATTGGTGCGGCGGTCTCCGCCGCCGCGGTGGATGTCCGACCCGCCGTCTCCCTGACGGCGGCGTCACGACTACGGGCCGAACTACTTCCAGCTGAACAGGGCGTCGCCAACCTTCACTTCACCACTGTCGACCAGCTCGGAGAGGGAGTCGGCCGTGGCCTCCAGCGCCACGATGGGGCACACCGGGGACTTCCCGGCCTCCTCCACGGCGGCCGGGTTCCAGCGCACGACGGCCTGGCCGCGCTGCACGGTGTCGCCCTTGTTGACCAGCAGCTCGAAGCCCTCGCCGTTGAGCTGGACGGTGTCGATACCGAGGTGCGTCAGCACACCGTGGCCCTGGTCGTCCACGACGACGAAAGCGTGCGGGTGCAGGGAGACGATGACACCGTCGACGGGGGAAACCGCCTCCGAGGGCTCTCGTACGGGATCGATGGCGGTACCGGGACCCACCATTGCGCCGGAGAACACCGGATCGGGCACTGCCGCGAGTCCGATGGCACGCCCGGCGAGCGGGGACGTCACGGTGGTCATGGATGGCCTCCCAGGGGGTGGGGCTTCTTCGCGTCACCGCCACTTCCTGCTGGGTGGCGGCGTACTTTTCAGAAGGGTAAGTCATAAGAAGTCCGGGTTCGCCTGGTATGACTCCAGGCCGGGCTTCCCCGACGGAGACTACTGGACTAGACCGGTGCGGTAGTGGACTAGACCATAGACCCCTGAGGGGCCTCGGGGCCGATTTGCCCCGACTGCGCCGGGGCCTGTACTGTCCTAAGTCCCGCCTGACCGCTACGTGTGAACTTCACGTGCATGCGTCGGGGCGGGCAGGCTCCTTCATTCGCTGATCTTGATCCGCACCTCGCTCTGCTGCCTCGGTATTTCCGTGCGTCGCAAAACGAAGTGGCCGGAGAGACGGAAAAGCACTGATAGAGTCGGAGCCGCCGGAAAGGGAAACGCGAAAGCGAAAACCTGGAAAGCACCGAGGAAATCGAGCCGGAAACGGTCTGATAGAGTCGGAAACGAAGGAAGCGCCCGGAGGGCCCGGAAACGGGAACGAAGGAAGCGTCCGTACCTTGAGAACTCAACAGCGTGCCAAAAGTCAACGCCAGATTGACAACCCCGGCCTGCCAGTGATGGTGGGTTGGAGGTTCCTTTGAAAAGTCCTGCCGGCCCTTGTGGCGGGTAGGCAACAACACAGCGAGGACGCTGAGGACGACTGG
>NZ_JBJHPC010000057.1:0-21076 GCF_045257485.1 Streptomyces sp. YS-3
GCCCCCACCAGCGCGCCCGCCCCGGCCGCGAGCGCGGGGTGACGGGCCAGGGCTGCCTGGGGCGAGTGGGAGGTGGCCCGCTCGTCGAAGGCGCCGTGGGCGCCGTGGTCGTCGCCCGGGCGGTCGTCGAGGGGCCGCCACAGATTGCCCGGCCCGGTCAGCGGCGGGAGCGAGTCGGTCTGCTGCGACGAGTAGCCCGTACGGGCCAGATAGCGGTCGAGCACCGCGGGGGCGAACCGGTTGGCCCAGAGCGTGGCGACCGTGGAGGCACCGACGTAGTACTGCTTGCGGCCCGGGTGGTCCGCCGCGTACGCGATGGTCTCGGCGATGACCTCGGGCTGGTAGATCGGCGGCACCGGCTGGGGGTGCTTCGGCAGCCGGGAGCGCACCCAGGAGAACTGTGGGGTGTTGACCGCGGGCAGCTGCACCACGGTGACGCGCACCCGGCTGCCCCGGTGCAGAAGCTCGGTGCGCACCGACGAGGTGAAGCCGTTGACGGCGTGTTTCGCGCCGCAGTAGGCCGACTGGAGCGGGATGGAGCGCTCGCCGAGCGCGGAGCCGACCTGGACGACGGCACCCTGGTCGCGCGGGACCATCCGGGCCAGGGCGGCACGGGTGCCGTTGACGAACCCCAGGTACGACACGTCCGTCACGCGCTGGAACTCCTCGGGCGCGATCTCGGTGAAGGGCGCGAAGACGGAGGTGAAGGCGACGTTGACCCACACGTCGATCGGGCCGAACTCGGCCTCGGCCAGCTCGGCCGCCTTCTCCACCTCCTCGTGGTGGGCGACATCGGTGGGCAGCACCAGCGCGCGGCCCCCGGCCTCCTCGACCTCGGCGGCGGCGGCTTCGAGCCCCGCCCGGCCGCGTGCGAGGAGGACGACGTTGGCGCCGCGCCGCGCGAACCGGCGGGCGGTCGCACGGCCGACTCCGGCGCTGGCACCGGTGATCACAACGGTCTGCGGCATGGTCTCGTCCTGTCCTGTTCCCTTTTTCCTGGGGGCCTGCCCTGTCCGGGGCTTTCCCGGTCGGCGCCGGTATGACCGGTTCCGCCGGGCGCGCGCGGCCGATGAGGCCCCGCGGAGGGGTACCCCGCACAGGCTTTCTCATTCTCTTCGACAAGGACCGTTTGAACCCTCGAAAAGCGGCCACCGATAAAGCGTCTCCCTGAATGTGTGTGCCCCGCCAATGAGGGCACACGAAGAGCTGGAGGTTGATTTCCATGGTCCCGTTGCTTCTCGTTCTCCTGCTGGCGCTGATCCTTTTCGGTGCCGGCTTCGCAATCAAGATCCTGTGGTGGGTCGCGATCGCCGTACTGGTGCTGTGGCTCATCGGCTTCGTCGCCCGGCCCAAGGGCGGATCCGGCCGCTGGTATCGCTGGTAGCGGCGCCTTCCGTACGGAAGGTTCCGGCAGGCCCGGAACGACATGTGTCGGTCGGCGGAACTCGGGCACCCGGCCCGTCGGAAGAGGGCGTCACCGAACGGCTCACGCGGTGACATGACGTACCCGGCGACGCACTTCCCGCGTACGAACGACTTCCGGCGCACAAACGAAAGGAATCACGTTTCATGACGGAGAACATCTGGGGCTACCCGGACACCAGCGGCCACCTCGCGGGCGCGGACCTGCGGGGATGGAGCGTCGAGGCGACCGATGGCAGCATCGGCAAGGTCGACAAGCACTCCGACGAGGTCGGCTCCGCGTACATCGTGGTCGACACGGGTGTGTGGATCTTCGGCAAGCACGTGCTCCTGCCCGCCGGTACCGTGACGCAGCTGGACGCGGAGGAGAAGAAGGTCTACGTGAACCGCACGAAGGCCGAGATCAAGGACGCCCCCGAGTTCGACAGGGAGAAGCACCTCGGCGACGCCGGCTACCACGACCAGGTCGGTGGCTACTACAGCGGTCGTCCGCCGGTGGTCTGACACCGGCGTCAGGACCGTCGAGCGACAGCGAGTCCTGCCTCAGCGGGGCCGCCCGGGCCAAGAGCCCGGGCGGCCCCGCTGCGTGTGCCGGAATTCCCAACTCCCCGTCCGGCGGCGGGATATGACGCATGCTCCTCGCGGGACAAAGGATTCCCCGTCGAAAGGAATGACGCGGATTTCCCCTGAAACGGGCCGTATGCGTGCGGCGGAGATGAATTCGCAGAGCGCGGTGGTGTGCGCGGGGGAGGGCGCGGGGCTTGAAACCGGCTAATACCCGGGCCGCGCCCGCCGCCGCCCTGGAGGGCGACGCCGTCGGCGGAAGCTGGTTAGATCGGTCCCGGCGCGATCCCGGCACAGATCGCGAAAGGCGCTCCGGACGGCAGAGGGAGACACGATGGGCACGGCCAGGAGGACGGACGCGGGCTCGCCCGCGCAGCCGGGCGGCGAGAGCCACGACCTGCTCCGCGTGCACGGCGCGCGCGTGAACAATCTCAAGGACGTCAGCGTCGAGATCCCCAAACGCCGGCTGACGGTGTTCACCGGCGTATCCGGCTCCGGCAAGAGCTCGCTCGTCTTCGACACGATCGCCGCCGAGTCGCAGCGGCTGATCAACGAGACGTACAGCGCCTTCGTCCAGGGCTTCATGCCCACGCTCGCCCGCCCCGAGGTCGACGTGCTCGAAGGGCTGACGACCGCGATCGTCGTCGACCAGCAGCGCATCGGCGCCGACCCGCGCTCCACGGTCGGCACCGCCACCGACGCCAACGCGATGCTGCGGATCCTCTTCAGCAGGCTCGGCAGCCCCCACATCGGCCCGCCCAACGCGTACTCCTTCAACGTCCCCTCGGTCCGGGCCAGCGGCTCGATCACGGTCGAACGCGGCGCCGGCAGGACACAGGCCGTCAAGGCGACCTACAACCGCGCCGGCGGCATGTGCACCCGCTGCGAGGGCCGGGGCTCGGTCTCCGACATCGACCTCACCCAGCTCTACGACGCCTCCAAGTCGATCGCCGAGGGCGCGTTCACCATCCCCGGCTGGAAGTCGGACAGCTTCTGGACCGTACGGGTCTACGCCGAGTCGGGCATCCTCGACCCGAACAAGCCGATCGCCAGGTTCACCAAGAAGGAGATGCACGACTTCCTCTACGGAGAGCCGACCAAGGTCAAGGTGGAGGGCGTCAACCTCACCTACGAGGGCCTGATCCCGAAGATCCAGAAGTCGATGCTCTCCAAGGACCGGGAGGCGCTGCAGCCGCACATCCGGGAGTTCGTGGACCGGGCCGTCACCTTCACCACCTGCCCCGAGTGCGACGGCACCCGGCTGAGCGAGGCGGCCCGCTCGTCGAAGATCGCGGGCATCAGCATCGCCGACGCCTGCGCGATGCAGATCAGCGACCTGGCCGCCTGGGTGCGGGACCTGGACGAGCCCACCGTGGCGCCGCTGCTCACCAGCCTGCGGCGCAGCCTCGACTCGTTCGTGGAGATCGGCCTCGGCTACCTCGCGCTGGACCGGCCCTCGGGCACGCTCTCCGGCGGCGAGGCGCAGCGCGTCAAGATGATCCGTCACCTCGGCTCCTCGCTCACCGACGTCACCTACGTCTTCGACGAGCCCACCACCGGCCTGCACCCTCATGACATCGCCCGGATGAACGACCTGCTGCTGCGGCTGCGCGACAAGGGCAACACGGTGCTGGTGGTGGAGCACAAGCCGCAGACCATCGCGATCGCCGACCACGTCGTCGACCTCGGACCCGGCGCGGGGACGGACGGCGGCACCGTCTGCTTCGAGGGCACCGTCGAGGGGCTGCGGGCGGGCGACACCGTCACCGGCCGCCACCTCGACGACCGCGCCTCCCTCAAGGAGAAGCCGCGCACGCCCAACGGCACGCTGGAGATTCGCGGCGCGAAGGCGCACAACCTGCGCGATGTCGACGTCGACCTGCCGCTGGGCGTGCTCTGTGTGGTCACCGGTGTGGCGGGTTCCGGCAAGAGCTCCCTCGTGCACGGCTCGATCCCGCCCGGCGCGGGTGTGGTCTCGGTCGACCAGGGGTCCATCAAGGGCTCCCGGCGCAGCAACCCGGCCACGTACACCGGGCTGCTGGACCCGATCCGCAAGGCGTTCGCGAAGGCCAACGGAGTGAAGCCGGCGCTGTTCAGCGCCAACTCCGAGGGCGCCTGCCCGGGGTGCAACGGCGCCGGGGTCGTCTACACCGACCTGGCCATGATGGCCGGAGTCGCCACCACCTGCGAGGAGTGTGACGGCAAGCGGTTCGACGCCTCCGTACTCGCCTACCGGCTGGGCGGGCGCGACATCAGCGAGGTGCTGGCGATGTCGGTGAACGAGGCCGAGGAGTTCTTCGCCGACGGCGAGGCGCGCACCCCGGCCGCGCACAAGGTCCTCACCCGGCTCTCGGACGTCGGGCTCGGCTACCTCACCCTGGGCCAGCCGCTCACCACCCTGTCCGGCGGCGAGCGCCAGCGGCTCAAGCTGGCCACCCATATGGCCGAGAAGGGCGGTGTGTACGTCCTGGACGAGCCGACCACCGGGCTCCACCTCGCCGATGTCGAGCAGTTGCTCGGCCTGCTCGACCGGCTCGTCGACTCCGGGAAGTCGGTCATCGTCGTCGAACACCATCCGGCGGTCATGGCGCACGCCGACTGGATCATCGACCTGGGGCCGGGCGCCGGTCACGACGGCGGCCGGATCGTCTTCGAGGGCACCCCGGCCGACCTGGTGGCCGCCCGCTCCACCCTGACGGGCGAGCACCTGGCGGCCTACGTGGGCGCGTGAGCCGCACGGGTCGCGCAGCGCACGGGCCCGGCGCCCGGCCCGGAGACACGGGCCCGGGAACGCCCGGACGCCTCTGCCCCGGCGCCCGGGCCCGGACGCTCAGACCGTGAGGCTCTGGCTCGTGACCAGGTCCATCACCGCCGGAATGCCGCCTTCCGTGAAGGCCCGGTGCTGCCGGTCGGCGCCGGTGCCGCGCCGCAGCAGACGCTGCATCAGCGAGTTCACCTCCAACCCGTCACCGGCCGCCTCCAGGGCGGGGCCGATGTGGCGGGCCAGCCGGCACAGCACCTCGCCGCAGCTGCGCCGCTGCCCGTCGGGGTCGAGGAGGACGCCGCCCAGCCCCTCCCGGGCCGCGTGCCAGGTCGCGGCCTGGAGCAGTTCGAGCCGGCACTCCGGAACGGGGTCGCCGTCCTTGTGCTCGCGGATGGCGGTGGCGACCAGGGCGCGGATGATCCCGGCGAGCATCACCGCCTCGTCGACCCGCACCTGCACGTCCAGGCAGCGCACCTCGATCGTGGGGTAGCGCTCGGACAGCCGCGCGTGCCAGTAGAGCTGCCCGCTGTCACAGGCGGCCCCGGACGCGATCAGCGCCTCCGCCCGGCTCTCGTAGTCGTCGAGGTCGACGAAGCGCGGCGGGGGACCACTGACCGGCCAGCGGCCGAAGACCAGGGTGCGCCAGCTCGCGAACCCGGTGTCGCCGCCGTGCCACAGCGGTGAGTTGGCCGACATGGCCAGCAGGGTGGGCAGCCAGACCCGGATCCGGTTGAGCACGGCGACACCGACCTCGCGGTCGGGCACACCGACGTGGACGTGCATGCCGTTGATGAGCTGCTCGTCGACCAGCTGCTTCGCGTTCGTACGCATCGCCAGATAGCGGGGCCGCGGAGTGACGGGGACGGGCCCCGCGCCGTTGACGGGGGCGGCCCCCACGGCGGCGACCCGGCACCCCAGCCGCTCGGCCGCGGCCCCCACCGTGCGCCGCAGCCGCGCCAGATGGCCGCCCAGCTCCGCCAGGGTCAGGCAGACCGGGGTCGCGACCTCCACCTGAGCCTGGAGCAGCTCCAGCTGCACCTCCGGCTCCCCGACCGCATCCGGCCCGGTCAGCGCCCGTACCTCTTGCGAACGGGGCAGGGGCCGGCCGGTCACGGGGTCCACCAGCAAATACTCTTCTTCGACCCCAAAGGTGAGCATGACAGGTGGTTACCCGTCCGTGGACCGCGCGAACCGGCATGGGTTTGCGCCACTCGGCCGGTACGGGCCCGGTGTACCGCCGCACGGGCGGCGTTCGGATCAGCCGGACGCGCCCGAGATGCCGGAGCGCGTCGGCTGTACCAGGGTGGAGAATCCGCCGACCCGTCGGACCGAGGAGCCGTGAGGATGGAAGCAAGCGATGGCCCGCGTGACCCCAACCCCCGA
The DNA here is from genome assembly GCF_045257485.1 of Streptomyces sp. YS-3. Lineage (NCBI taxonomy): Bacteria > Bacillati > Actinomycetota > Actinomycetes > Kitasatosporales > Streptomycetaceae > Streptomyces > Streptomyces sp. YS-3. Next base: position 6,134 of record NZ_JBJHPC010000057.1, read on the forward strand.
CCCGGCTCCGGTGCGGCGGAGCACGGAGCGCTGCTCCCGCCCACGCACTCGCGCGTGACCCTGCGCGTCAACGACACCGTCCACGTCCTCGAACTCGACCACCGCACCACCCTCCTCGACCTGCTGCGCGAACACCTCGCCCTGACCGGCTCCAAGAAGGGCTGCGACCAGGGGCAGTGCGGCGCGTGCACGGTGCTCCTCGACGGCCGGCGGGTCAACAGCTGTCTGCTGCTGGCCGTCGCCCAGGAGGGATGCGACGTGGTCACCGTGGAGGGGCTGGCCGACACGGCGGGCTCCGACGGGGAGCTGCACCCCCTGCAACAGGCGTTCCTCGACCGGGACGCGCTCCAGTGCGGCTACTGCACTCCGGGCCAGCTCTGCTCGGCCGTGGGCATGCTGGACGAGGCCCGGTCCGGCCAGCCCTCGGTCGTCACCGACACCGAACGGCCCCCCGGCGACGGGCCGGTGCGGCTGACCGCGGACGAGATCAGGGAGCGCCTGAGCGGCAACCTGTGCCGGTGCGGGGCGTATCCGCACATCGTGGAGGCCGTCCAGGAAGTCGTCCTACGGGATCTGACCGCCCGGGAGGTGACGGCGTGAAACCGCTGAACTACGTGCGCGCCCGGAGCGTCGAGGAGGCCGCCGCCGCCCACGCGGGCCGCCCCGACGCCAAGTACCTGGGCGGCGGCACCAATCTCGTCGATTTGATGAAGCTCGGCGTGGAACGGCCCGAGGTGCTCATCGACATCACCCGGCTCCCCCTCGCCCAGGTGGAGGAGCTGCCCGACGGCACCCTGCGGATCGGGGCGACCGTGCGCAACACCGACCTCGCCGTGCACCCGCTGGTCCGCGAGCGCTATCCGGTGCTCTCGCAGGCGGTGCTCAGCGGCGCCTCGGGGCAGTTGCGCAATGTGGCCACCACGGCGGGAAACCTCCTCCAGCGCACCCGCTGCGCCTACTTCCAGGACCTGGGCAAGCCGTGCAACAAGCGGGTCCCGGGCAGCGGCTGCGGCGCCCTGGACGGTGTCAACCGCGACCACGCGGTGCTCGGCCACTCCCCGCACTGCGTCGCCACCCACCCCTCCGACCTCGCCGTCGCGCTGGCGGCCCTGGACGCGGTGGTCGAGATGGCCGGTCCCGGCGGCGGCCGGACGGTCGAGCTGACCGAATTCCACCGGCTGCCGGAGGACACCCCCGACCAGGAGACCGTGCTGCGCCCCGGCGAGCTCATCACGAGCGTGCTGCTGCCGGCCCTGCCCGACGGCACCGTCTCGCGCTACCGCAAGGCCCGCGACCGCGCGTCGTTCGCCTTCGCGCTCGCCTCCGTCGCCGCCGCCGTCAAGGTCGAGCGGGGAGTGGTGCGGCACATCGGCGTCGCCTTCGGGGGAGTGGCCCACCGCCCCTGGCGCGCCCGGCGCACCGAGGCCGCGCTGCTGGGCGGTCCGGCCACCGACGAAGCTGTCGCCCGGGCCGTGGACGAGGAACTCGCCGCCGCCGTGCCGCTGCGGGACAACGCGTACAAGGTGACGCTCGCCCGCGACCTCGCCCGCGAGGTGCTCGGCTCGCTGATCGCCCGGTCCTGAACACCCCGAGAGGAGAGCCGCCGTGGGATCGAGCCCGAGCCCCCTGGGCGCGCCGGTCGAGCGCCGCGAAGGCCGCGCGAAGGTGACCGGCGCCGCCAAGTACGCGACGGAGTACGCGCCGCCCGGGCGGGTCCACGCCTGGCCGGTGCCCGCCACCGTCGCACGCGGCAAGGTCACCTCCCTCGACACCTCGGCCGCCCTCGCGCTGCCCGGCGTACTGGCCGTCCTCACCCACGACACCGCGCCCCGCCTCGCCGAGGGGGACGATCCCACGCTCGCCGTGCTCCAGGACGCCCGGGTGCCGCACCACGGCTGGCCGGTGGCGCTGGCCGTCGCCGAGACCCTGGAGGCGGCGCGCGAGGCCGCCCGAGCGGTACGGGTCGGCTACGCGAGCGAGCCGCACGACACGGCCCTGACCTGGGACCACCCGGATGCCTACGAGCCCGACAAGGTCAACGGGGGATACCCCGGGGAGCGCCGGCAGGGTGATCCCGAGGGCGCGTTCGCCGAGGCGGCGGTGCGGGTGGACGTGTCGTACACGGTGCCCCCGCTGCACAACCACCCCATGGAGCCGCACGGGGCCACCGCGATGTGGCAGGGCGACTCGCTCACCGTCTTCGACTCCAGCCAGGGCGCCGACACCGTACGTGAGGTGCTGGCGCAGCTCTTCTCGCTGCCCGAGGAACGGGTCAGTGTCGTCTGCGAGCACGTCGGCGGCGGTTTCGGCTCCAAGGGCACGCCCCGCCCGCATGTCGTCCTGGCCGCGCTGGCCGCCCGGCACACCGGCCGCCCCGTACAACTCGCCCTGCCCCGGCGGGAGTTGACGGAACTCGTCGGTCACCGGGCCCCGACCCTGCACCGCCTTCGGCTCGGCGCCCGGCCCGACGGCACCCTCACCTCGCTGATCCACGAGGTGACCACCCACACCTCGCGGGTGAAGGAGTTCGTCGAGCAGGCGGCGGTGCCGGCCCGGGTGATGTACGCCAGCGGGAGCAGCCGCACCAGCCACCGGGCGGTGGCCCTGGACGTCCCCACCCCGTCCTGGATGCGCGCACCGGGTGAGACCCCCGGTATGTACGCCCTGGAGTCGGCCGTCGACGAGCTGGCGAGCGCCCTCGGGATGGACCCCGTGGAGCTGCGGGTGTGCAACGAGCCCCCGGCCGAGCCGGACAGCGGGCACCCCTTCAGCAGCCGGCACCTGGTCGAGTGCCTGCGCGAGGGCGCGGCGCGCTTCGGCTGGTCGGAGCGCGACCCGCGGCCGGGCGTGCGCCGTTCGGGGCCGTGGCTGACCGGTACCGGGGTCGCCGCCGCCACCTATCCGGTCCTGATCTCACCGAGCCGGGCGATGGCGACCGCCCACTCCGACGGGCTGTACGTGGTACGGATCAACGCCACCGACATCGGCACCGGCGCCCGTACCGTGCTCGCCCAGGTCGCCGCCGAGGCGCTGGGTGTCGGCGTGGATTCGGTCCGTACCGAGATCGGTCTCACCGGGCTGCCCAGGGCCCCGCTCGCGGGCGGGTCCTCCGGCACCTCGTCCTGGGGCTGGGCGGTGCACGAGGCGTGCCGGAACCTGACCCGGCAGCTCGCGGCCCGGCCCGGCCCGCTGCCGCCCGGCGGACTGACGGCCTCCGCCGACACCGAGGGCACCGCGGACGCGGAGACCCCGTACGCGCGGCACGCGTTCGGCGCCCACTTCGCCGAGACCGCCGTCGACACCGACACCGGCGAGGTACGGGTGCGGCGGCTGCTCGGCGTCTACGCGGCGGGGCGGATCCTCAACGCGCGCACCGCCCGCTCCCAGTTCATCGGCGGCATGGTCATGGGCCTGGGGATGGCGCTCACCGAGGGCGGCAGCCTCGACCCGGCCTCCGGCGCCTTCATCGGCAGCGATCTGGCGGGCTACCACGTGCCCGCCAACGCCGACGTGCCGGCGATCGAGGCGCACTGGATCGACGAGGAAGATCCCCACCTCAACCCGATGGGAAGCAAGGGCATCGGGGAGATCGGGATCGTGGGGACGGCCGCCGCGATCGGCAACGCCGTCCACCACGCGACCGGCATCCGCTTCCGCGAGCTGCCGCTCACCCCGGACCGGGTCCACGCCGCACTCGGCTGAGGCTCAGACGCGGTGGCGGTGGCTGGTGTCGCACCAGGGGTAGGTCCGGCTGCGCCGGCAGGTGCACAGCGCGACCACGCAGCGGTCGGAGAACGCGCTGCTGCCGTCCTCCAGGACGACCTCCACGGGCCCCTCCACGAGGACGGGCCCCTCCTCGCGTCGCACGCGGATACGGCGCGGCTCGTCATTCGGGTCGTTCGGCACGGATGACCACCAGCTCTTCCGTCGTCTCGTCGTCCTCGATCAGGCCCTGCGCGTCCAGCCAGCCCCGGCGCTCGCGGAGCACCGGCCCGAAGGGGATGAACCGGCGCGCGACGACCGCCGCCTTCAGCCCCTCGGCGCGCAGCTCCCGCAGACTCGCGTCGGGGTCGCTCAGCGCGGAGTGGACCATCAGCAGCGCGCCGCCGGGGCGCAGCAGGGGCGGTGCCTCGCCGCAGATGCGGCGCACCAGCAGCCGTCCGTCGTACCCGGCGTCCCAGGCCCGCGCGGCGCCGCGCCGGGGTGCGGTGGCGGTGCGGGCGGGGACGTAGGGCGGATTGCTCAGGATGAGGTCGTAGGCGCCGCCCACGACCGGGGTCAGCAGGTCTCCGCGCAGCACACGGACCGGCAGCCGGGCCAGCCGGGCGTTGAGGCGCGCGGTCAGGACGGCACGCCGGGAGATGTCGATCGCGGTCACGTCCGCCCCGCGCCGGGCGGCGACGAGGGCCAGCGCGCCGGTGCCGGTGCCCACGTCGAGGACCCGGGCGCCCGGGAACAGCGGCTCCTCGTACAGAGCCTCGGCCAGCAGAGCGGTGTCTGCCTGCGGGGCGTAGACGCCGGGTAGGGCGAGAAGGGTCATGTGCGCCGAGTGCCCGGGAATCAAGAAAAGATCCCACTAAATCATGGTTTATCGGATGGGGACCTGGTCCAGAACGTGCTCCAGCGGCCTGTGCAGCGAGGAACGGCCCGCCCGCCAGTGGCCGAGCAGCTCCTCCCCGAAGCGGTCCTCCAGGAACACCGTGGCGTCGATACCGAACACGACATCGTCGGTGAGTTGCGGTTCCTCCTCCAGCAGGCCGCCGATCACCTCGTGCCGCACCACCTGCTCGTGCACCGCGTCGGCCTCCACGTGCTCGGTGTAGAACAGCTCCGCGGCGGCACCCGCGCCCGTGCGCTTCATCGCCAGCGCCATCCGCCGGGAACCCGGCGACGACGTGATCTCCAACGTGGCGAAGTGCCCGACGAGGGCACCCCGCAGGCTCCGGTGCAGCCCCAGCAGCGACATCAGATTGACGGTGGCCAGCATCCCGGCGGAACCGGCGTCCAGATACCGGCCGTACGCCGTGTCGAGGCCGAGGTCGGTCATCAGGTCGGCGAAGAGCCTGGCGTGCACCCGCTCGGCGCGCCCGCCGCCGAACTCGTCGAACTCCACCGCCGCCATCCCCGCCTTCGCCCGGCCCCACAGCCGGGGCAGCACCCAGGCGTGCGGATCGGCCTCCTTCAGGTGGTACAGCGAGCGCTGGGCGGCGTACTCCCGCAGCTGCCACAGCTCCCCCTCCTCCTGGAGGTGGTGAGAGACGCCGCTGCCGTGGACCGGCTCCACCAGCAGCTCGCCCAGGGCGTCGTCCAGGTCGTGCCCGCGGGCCGCGTCCCGGCGCAGGGCCGCCAGGAAGCGCCCCTCCAGCAGGGCGCGCGCGGTGAGCAGCGCGGGATCCCACTCGCAGCCGTCGTCCACCCCGGCGAAGCCGCGGTAGTGCGGCTCGTAGCAGACGTACAGCGCGAGCTGGAGGTCGTCGCCGTAGGGCTCGGCGCGGTCGACGGCCCGCGCGTCCGGGAGGGGGGTGCCCTCGCCGCGCAGGTGGCCGATCACCGCCGCGGAGAGCTCGCCGCGGGCGTCCGGAAGGGCGGGGCCCCGTTGATCGATGGTCATGATCTGTGGGTACCCGTTCAACGCCGTCCGCAACGGTGGCCCCGGCAGTCCCTCCGGACCGTAGGCGTCCGATTGCGATCCGGAGGACCGGGTACCGATGCGTGACCACGACCGGTGGACGGTCGTCCGGGTACGGCAACAGCGGCAGGAGGATGTCATGGTCAGCGGCGACAGCGGGCGGCGCGTGGACGACGGGCGCGACGAGAGCGAGGCGGACCGCGCGGACCGCAAATGGGGCGACCTCCTCCAGGAGATCCGGGTGGCCCAGACCGGAGTGCAGATCCTCTTCGGCTTCCTCCTCACGGTCGCCTTCACCCCGCTCTTCCACCAGCTCGGAGACGGCGAGAAGGGGATCTACATCTGCACGGTCGTCCTGGGCTCGCTGACCACCGGCGCCCTGGTGGCCCCGGTCTCCTTCCACCGGATCCTCTCCGGGCGCCACATCAAACCGACCGCCGTCGTCTGGGCCTCCCGGCTCACCTTCATCGGCCTGGTGCTGCTGTTCGCCACCATGACCTCCTCGCTCGTCCTGGTCCTGCGGGTGGCCTCGCACGGCGGTTACTGGCCGTGGCTGGTGGGCGGTGTGGTGACCTGGTACCTGGTGTGCTGGTTCGTCCTGCCCCTGTGGGTGCGGCACCGGCACACCACGGAGGGCTGAGGCGGGCCCCGGCCCAGCCCGGGCGGCTGCCCGAGAACCGGGGGCGCCGCACGCGTAAAATCCCCAGAGGACACTTCGGGCCGCTCTCCGACCGCTCGGGACGGGGGATGCCGTGAACAAGCCGGTGCCGGACACCACGGGGAGTACGGGCGCGCAGACCGCCGCCACCATCGCCGCGCTCTGGGCCGAGGCCGGGCGGCTCCGCGCCGACCGCGCCCGGCTGCACCTGCTGGACCTGGCGACCGGCGTTCTCGCGGCGCAGCTCCGGCTCGCCCCCGCCCAGGCGCGCGAACACCTGGAGAAGCTCTCCGCGGACACCGGCGTCAGCCCCGAGGACCTGGCGGCGGACGTGGTCAACGGCGTCGCGGGCGGCGAAGGCGCCGCCCCGGCCACTGAAGGCGCGCCGCCCCTGGAGGAGGCCCGCAGGAACCGCCGGGCGCTGGCGACGGCCGAGACCCACGACAGCGTCGACGAAGCCGCCCGAGCCCTGCTGGAGGGCGGTCTCGCACCCCTGGGGGCGCAGAGCCTGTGGCTGTGGCGGCGTACGGAGACGGGCTGTCTGCGGCTCGCCGGGCACGCCGGGGTCGGCGCCGCCGAAGCGGTGGTGTGGCAGTGGATCCCGCCGGGAGCCCCGGCGGTGTTCCACGCCGCCATGGCCGACGGCACCCCCTGCTGGCTCGGCTCCGGCCCGCCGCCGGGCGAGCCGCTGCCAGGCCCCGGCCGGGGGGCGGGCCGGGCCCTGCTGCCGCTGAGCGGCCAGGGGACGGTCGTGGGCCTGGCCCTCGTCGTCTGGCCCGACGAAGTGGACTTCGACCCGCAGCTGCGCCGCGCCCTCACCGGGCTGACCGAGGTCGCCGGAACGGTACTCGCCGGCATCGAGGGCGAGCCGTCCGAGGTGCCGGTGCTGATGGACGTCCTGGACGCGCTCGGCCACCCCGCGATGATGCTGCGCGGCGCGCCCGGCTTCCCGACGCTGTCGGTCGAGTACACCAACGGGCCCGCGATCCGCAGTCTGGGCGGCTCCGCACCACCCGTCGGCCAGCCGCTCGCCCTCGCCTTCCCGTACGTCCACACCGAACTGGCCCGGCTGGCCCGCGGCGCCCACGGCTCGGCCCGGCGGCAGAGCGTGGCCAGGCTGCCCCGGATCGCGGGCGAGGCGGCGACGGCCCCGCTCCTGGACGTACGTGTGCTGCCCGCCGGCAGCGACCGGACCGTGGTGCTCTGGCACGCCAGCAGCGACCCCGAGATGTCCGCGGCCCGGGCCGTCGGCCACCTCGAAGGCGTGGCGCTGTTCCGCGACAGCGTGGTGGGCGGCGACTCGGTGTGGTCCGCGCCGGCCTACCGCATCTTCGGCATCGACCGGGGCGCCGCCCCCGTACCGCTGCTCGCCATGCGCTCGTGGCTGCACCCGGACGACGGCGACGCCCTCACCCACCTGCTCACCACCCTCACCGAGCACCAGCGGGGCGCGCTGGCGGTGCTGCGGATCATCCGCGCCGACGGCACCATGCGCCATGTCCGCGTGGCGGCGGAGCCGCTCGTCGACGACGGTGTGGTCACCGGTATCAGCGGCGTCTACCAGGACGTCTCCGCGAGCCGGCGCACCGAGGCCGCGCTGACCGCGACCTTCGACCAGCTCACGGCCGTCCAGAAGCAGGCGGCCATCCGCGACGAGATGGCCCTGCGGCTCCAGCAGGCCATCGTGCCCGAGACACCGGGCATCCAGGAGCTGCCCGGGCTCTCGGTCGCGGCCCGCTACCGGCCGGCCGCGCAGGAGTACCGCGTGGGCGGCGACTGGTACGACGCGCTGCCGCTGCCCAGCGGCCAGGTGCTGCTGGCGGTCGGTGACATCGCCGGACACGGCATCGACTCCGCGACGGGCATGGTGGCCCTGCGCAACGCGCTGCGGGGACTGGCCTTCAGCGGCCAGCCGGCGGGACGGCTGATGGAGTGGCTGAACGAGGTCACGCTCCGCACGAGCGGCGGCCCGACCGCCACCGCCCTGTGCGCCCTCTACGATCCGCGCGACCGGTCCCTGCGGTGGTCCAGCGCCGGGCACCTGCCGCTGCTGTTGCTGCGCGAGGGCCGCGCCCGGTTGCTCGACGGACCGCACGACCTGCTGCTCGGCGCGGTCCCGACCGTGACGTACCGGGAGATCCACACACCGCTGCGCCCCGGCGACACCCTGCTGCTCTACACGGACGGTCTCATCGAGCGCCGTCACGACGCCCTCGACCAGGGACTGGAGACGCTGGTCGGTCTCGCCGAGCGGTGGAGCGGCTGCGAGGTCGACGAACAGGTGGAGCGGCTCCTCGCGGCGGCGACCGGTGACACCGACGACGACACCAGCGTCGTCGCGATACGCGTACGGTGCTGAACACCCCTCGCACCGGCGGTAGTTGGTGTGCCGGTCGTAGTCACTCCTTCTTGAGATGGTCGCGGACGACGGCCAGCAGCCGGTCCGCGTCCACCGGTTTGGCGACGTACTCGTCCACCCCCGCCGCGAGCGCCCTGGCGCGCTCCCCGGGCATCGCCTTCGCGGTCACCGCGATGATGGGGAGGTGGGCAAAGCGGGGCCGGCGCCGGATCTCCGCGGTGGCCGCGTAACCGTCCATCCCGGCCATCATCACGTCCATCACCACCAGGTCCACGTCGTCGCGCGAGGCCAGCAGATCGATCCCGGCCTGGCCCCCGGCGGCCGTCAGCACCACCATCCCGGCCCGTTCGAGGATCTGGGTGAGCGCGAAGACATTGCGGGCGTCGTCGTCGATGACCAGGACGGTGTGCCCGGACGGCTGCGCCGTACCGCCCGTCGCGGCCCGCGGTACGGGCCGCTCCTCGGCGAGACCGTCCACACGGTGGCCGGGCCCGCCACTGAGCGGCATGTAGAGCGTGAAGGTGCTGCCCCGGCCCACCGCGCTCTCCGCCACGATCGCCCCTCCGAGCAGCCGGGCCACCTCACGGCTGATGGACAGTCCCAGGCCCGTGCCCCCGTAGCGCCGGGCGGCGGTGCCGTCGCCCTGCTGGAACGCCCCGAAGACACTCTCCAGGCGGTCCTCGGGGATGCCCACCCCGGTGTCGGTGACCCGGAAGGCGAGCGCGGGACCCGAGGAGCGCAGGGCCTGCGGGAGTTCGTCGGTGCCCGCGTTGTGGATGTCGAGCTGGACATGGCCGGTCTCGGTGAACTTCAGGGCGTTGGAGAGCAGATTGCGCAGGATCTGGCGCAGCCGCGCCTCGTCGGTGGTGAGCTCGTCCGGGATGTCCGGGGCGGCCACGATACGGAAGTCCAGGGAGCGTTCGGCGGCCACCGGACGGAACGTCGCACCCAGGTAGTCGAGCAACTGCCGCAGCGCGAAAGGCTCGGGGCGGATGTCCATCTTCCCGGCCTCGACCTTGGACAGATCCAGGATGTCGTTGATGAGCTGGAGCAGGTCGGAGCCGGCGGAGTGGATGACCTCGGCGTAGTCGACCTGCTTCTCCGTCAGGTTCCCCTCCGGGTTCTGGGCCAGCAGCCGGGCCAGGATGAGCAGGCTGTTGAGCGGGGTGCGCAGCTCATGGCTCATGTTGGCGAGGAACTGCGACTTGTACATCGAGGTGCGCGACAACTGCTGGGCCCGGACCTCCAGCTCCTGCCGGGCCTGCTCGATCTCCAGGTTCTTGCCCTCGATGTCCCGGTTGCGGTCGGCCAGCAGCGCGGCCTTCTCCTTCAGCTCGGCGTTGGAGCGCTGGAGCTCCTGCTGCTGTTCCTGCAACTCCTGGGAGCGGGCGCGCAGTTCGGCGGTGAGCCGCTGCGACTTCCCGAGCAGTTGATCGGTGCGGACACTGGCGATGAGCGAACCGACGTTGACGCCCACCGTCTCGATGAACCGGTCCAGGAAGTCCCGGTGCAGCTCGCTGAAGGGGCGCAGCGCGGCCAGTTCCACCACGCCGAGCACCTGCTCCTCGACGACCACCGGCAGGATGATCAGCTGGCCGGGGTCGGCCCGGCCGGTGCCGGAGGCGATCGTGGCGTAACCGGGCGGTACCTGCTCGACGACGACCGTACGCCGTCTGCGGGCCGCCTCGCCCACCAGCGACTGGCCCAGGAGGAAGCGGCGGGGGCCCACCGCGGGATCGTCGGGGGAGCCGTAGGAGGCGGTCATGACCAGCTCGGTGCCGTGCGGGCTGTCATGGGTCAGGAAGAAGGCGCCGTACTGCGCGCCCACCAGCGGCGGCACCTCGCTCATGATCAGCTCGGCGAGTTCGGGCAGACCCGCCGCTCCCTGCGCCAGAGCGGAGACCCGGGCGAGGTTGGTCTTCAGCCAGTCCTGCGCCTCGTTGGCCCGGGTGGTGGCCCGCAGCGACTCGACCATCGCGTTGATGTTGTCCTTGAGCTCGCCCACCTCACCGGGGGCGTCGACCGTGATCGAGCGGGTGAGGTCGCCCTCGGCGACGGCGCTGGTCACCTCGGCGATCGCGCGGACCTGCCGGGTGAGGTTCCCGGCCAGCTCGTTGACGTTCTCGGTGAGCCGCTTCCAGGTGCCGGAGACACCCTCCACCTCCGCCTGCCCGCCGAGCCGGCCCTCGCTGCCCACCTCCCGGGCTACCCGGGTGACCTCGGCGGCGAACGACGACAGCTGGTCGACCATCGTGTTGATGGTGGTCTTGAGCGCCAGGATCTCGCCGCGCGCGTCCACGTCGATCCTGCGCGTCAGGTCGCCGCCCGCCACGGCCGTGGTGACCTGGGCGATGTTGCGCACCTGACTGGTCAGGTTGCCCGCCATGGAGTTGACGTTGTCCGTCAGGTCCTTCCAGGTGCCCGACACACCGCGTACGGTCGCCTGCCCGCCCAGTTTGCCGTCGGTGCCGACCTCCCGGGCCACCCGGGTGACCTCCTCCGCGAACGAGGAGAGGCGGTCGACCATGGTGTTGATGGTCTCCTTCAGCTCCAGGATCTCGCCGCGCGCGTCCACCCGGATCTTCTGGGTGAGGTCGCCGCGCGCCACCGCCGTGGCGACCTGCGCGATGGAGCGCACCTGGGAGGTGAGGTTGTCGGCCATGGTGTTCACACCGGAGGTCAGCTCCAGCCACACACCCCGCACCCGGGGCTCCCTGGCGTGGCCGCCGAGCAGTCCCTGCCCGCCGACCTCGCGGGCCACCCGGGTGACCTCGGAGGTGACCAGCGAGAGCTGCTCCACCATGCCGTTGTAGATGGCCGCGATCTCCCCGAGGAGACCGCCCTCCTCGGCGGGCAGACGCGCGGACAGATCCCCGTCCCGTACGGCGGTGAGCCCCGCGAGGAGTCTGCGCAGCGCGTCCTCCGCCGGGCCCGCCGGGGTGTCCGGGGAGCCGTCGCCGGGGTCGGGGACGTCCATCGCAACCTCGCATCGAGCCGTCGGCACGCACGGCCCGTGAGCGGCGCGCGCGTGCGGGGGTTCACGCGTGCGGCGAACTCGACGGGCGCCTCCACTCTGGCACGATCGGCCTGCGCCGACATCCCGGGGCGCGGCCCGCGTGCCGCCGTCTCGGACGGCCTCGAAGGACCGTCGCAAGGGCGCGAGGGATGGCTCAGAGGGCCATCCCTCGCGGCCGGGACACCGGTACCTCGAACCACACCGTCTTCCCGCGCCCCCGGGGCACCCAGCCCCAGGCCGAGGAGAGCCTCCTCAGCAGATAGAGGCCGTGGCCCGAGGACCGGGCGGGACGGTGTCTGGCCTCGGGCCGCGGTCGCTCGGGGCTGTTGTCGCTGACCCGCACCCGCACCTTGTCGTCCGAGTGGTCGATCCGGAGCTCATAGGGTCCGTCACCGTGCGTACACGCGTTGGTGACCACCTCGGAGACCAGCAGCAGCACGTCGTCCACGGCGGCCCGCTCCCGCGCGCCGCGGGGACCGAGCCACTGCTCCAGGACCTGGCGGGTGAGGTCGCGGCACTGGCCCACTACGCCGGGTCCCTTCTCCAGGCTGAACCGGCGGCTCTCCGTCATGCGTTCCTTGGCTTGGCCATGATGCATACCGGGCGGGTGCCCCGGTCTGCGGCGAATCAATCGCCATCGGCATCAAAGTGCAGCAAAACGGGCATCATTCCGTCAGGACGCTCGGCCGACGGACCTCCGCCGCCCGGTGGCGGGGGCCCCACCCCGTCGAAGGAGCACCATGCGCACCGCCCGTGAACCCACCCTCCGCACGCAGCCGCCGGCGGCGGCACCCGCGTCGGCGGTACGGCGCCGTGCGCTGGACGGCATACCCGAGACCGTCCGGCCGCAGGAGCTGAGCACCGACGCCGCGCAGTCCCTCTCCGAAACCCTGTTCCGCCGCCTCGCCGAGCTCGACGAGGGCACACCGGAGCACGCGTACGTACGGAACACCCTGGTCGAACTCAACCTCAGCCTGGTCAGGTTCGCGGCGCGGCGGTTCCGCAACCGGGCCGAGCCGATGGAGGACATCGTCCAGGTCGGCACCGTCGGCCTGATCAAGGCGATCAACCGCTTCGACGTGGAGCGGGGGGTGGAGTTCTCCTCGTTCGCGCTGCCCACCATCACCGGCGAGATGAAGAGGTTCTTCCGGGACACCACCTGGGCCGTCCAGGTGCCCCGCCGCCTCCAGGAACTGCGTCTGCGGCGGGCCGGGGCGGTGGAGTCGCTCGGCCAGGAGCTCGGGCGGCCCCCGACGACGGCGGAGCTCGCGGCCCGCCTCGGGGTGCCGGAGGCCGAGGTCGTCGAGGGCGAGAAGGCGGCCAACGGCTATATGACGCGGTCGCTGGACTTCCCCGACGACGACAGCGCCGGCACCGGTCCGCTGTGCAGGCTGGGCGAGGAGGAGGCCGCCTTCGAGGTCATCGACGCGCTGGAGTCCCTCAAACCGCTCATCGCCGGCCTCACGGACCGCGAGCGCACCCTGCTCTCCCTCCGCTTCGGCGAGGAGCTCACGCAGGCGGAGATAGGCGCCAGGGTGGGACTCTCCCAGATGCATGTCTCGCGGCTGCTGGCCCAGATCCTGGACCGGCTGCGGACGGGCCTGCTGGAGGACGCACCCGAACCGGACGCCTCCGGCCGGCCCAGCCAAAGTGTGGCCCCGGGGGCTGCCTCCCTCGAACGTCCGGCCTTCACTTCCCGGTAGCACGCGGAGGTCCGGCAACCCCTGAGGAGCCCGGCACCCGGCGGAAGTCCGGCCGCCCCTCAGTCGCTTCAGTCGCTCTCCGGGGAGCGGCGGGCCCTCGGCGGGTGCGCGCGTTCCGCCCACGACGGCAGCGCGACCTCCAGCCAGACCACCTTCCCCGCCCCCAGCGGTGTCGAGCCCCACTCCTCGGCGAGCCGGTCCAGCACCATCAGACCGTGGCCGCCGGGCAGCGAGGGTGCCCGGGGGCGGCGTGCGGGGGCATGCGGGCTGCCGTCGGCGACCTCGACCCGCAGACGGCCCTCCTCGTGGCGCAGTACCAGCTCCCGGGGGCCGCCCGCGTGCAGGCAGGCGTTGGTGACCACCTCGGAGACCAGGAGGAGCACGTCGTCCGCGCGCTCACGGTCCACGTCGGGCTCCGCCGTGGTCCACCCCCAGTCGGCCAGGGCCCGCGCGGTGAAGTCGCGGCAGCGCGTCACCACGCCCTTCGTCCCGAAGAGCTCAAGGCGGCGGATCTGACTCCGTCCGGTCCGGCTCGTGTCTCCCATCAACTCCTCCGCTACCCGGGCGGCCGGCCCGCGAGCGCCTCGTCAAGATCGGTGTGGACACGGAACACCGCGTCCGCACCGGTGATTTCGAACATCCGGGCCACCGGCGGCTGCAGCGCCGCCAGCTCGATGACCGGGCCGTCCGTCTGGGCGGCCGAGGCCCGCGCCCGCAGCAGCACGTTGAGCCCGGTCGAGTCGCAGAACCGCAGACCCGCGCAGTCGACCACGATCCGGGCCGGAGCCGCCTCGATCTGCTCGGCGAGCGCGGTACGCAACGGCTCCACCGTGTCGTGGTCCAGCTCGCCGGTGAGCGAGAGCACCGCCGCCCCGGCGGTCCGCCTCGCCGCGACGGCGAACCGTCTGCCCCCGGCGGCGGACCCGTCGTACGCGTCGGTCGTGTCCGGTCTCATGGGTTCACCCGTCCTTCGCCACTGCTGGTGCTCCGGGCGCCCATGGGGGCGCCCCGCAGGAAGAGTGCCCAATGATCGGCGCTCTAGTGCCCAGGCGGAGCGCGGACCCGGGGCAACCGTCGCCCCGGACCGTTCCGCTTCCGCGATCCGTACGGCAACCCGGGTGAGCACCGGCCCGCGCCCGGTTTGAGCCGCTCTCCCAGGGTGACCCGGAACGCAGTGGGAGAAACCCGTGGATCGAGAGAGAGGCACCGATGGGTATCAGCGACAGTGCGGCCAGGCTCGCGGCCGAGGCGGACATGAAGCAACGCGCCGAGGGCGTGACGAACCGTACGAGCACGGCGGCGTCCGGGGCCCAGCGGGCGGTCGGCCACGCGGGCCGCACGGTCCGGGACCTCACCCCCGCGCCCGTACGCCGGGCGGCGGCGCTGGCCGCGCTGGCCGTGCGCGTACGGCCCCGGCAGCTCGTCCCGGCCGCGGTGGCCGTGACGGCCGTGATCTTCGTGCTGCGGCGCCGGAGCGACCGCGGGAAGTGACCGCGAGCGGCCCCGGGGCCGCGCCCGGCACCGCTCCCCGCCCCGTTCGGCGTATCCGGCCCGAGGCCGGTCCCGGCCGCCCCGCGC
>NZ_JBJHPC010000561.1:0-4651 GCF_045257485.1 Streptomyces sp. YS-3
ACCCCAGGGACTGCGCCGCGTGCACGACCCGCAGCGGCACCCCCGTCTCCCCCAGCGTCCGCGACCAGATCTCGCGCCCGATCCGTTCCCGCTCGGCCCGCGTACGCGACTGCTCCGGCAGCGCCTCGTCCCGGGCCCGGAACTCCGCCACCGCCGCCCCGACCGCGCCGCGCATCTCCTCGGCGGAGGGCAGTCCGGGCAGCCGGCGCCAGCCGCCGCGCGGCGGCAGTACCCCGGCCCAGGGCGGCCCGGTCACCGCGGACGGGACGACCACCGCGGACGCGGGCTCGTCGAGTGCCTCCAGGAGTTCACCCGCCGACACGGTGACATCGAGCTCCACCACCGCGTCCAGCCGCACCGTACGAATCGCCAGCACCTCGAACGCCGGCGGGCGCCCGAACACCGCCAGCGCACCGCTCCCGGCCTGCAGCCGCACGGCCGCCGACCGGTCGTAGTGGATCAGCCGGGCCAGGAAGGCGGCGAGATCCGCCACCTCCCCGGCGTCGGCGAAACCCAGCTTCACGGTCATGCCGCGGCCCGCTCCGACCCCGCAGAACCCGCGGAACCCGCAGAGCCCGCGGAACCCGCAGCCCCGGACCGCGCCTGCTTCCCCGCACCGGCCGGCCCCTCGACGTACTCCTGGAGGAACGCCTTCTCCTCCGCGGAGATCCGCCGGGGCCGCCCGGCCGCCAGGTCGTACGGCACCACGACCGTGGACGCCCGCACATACACCTGCTCGGGGTCCTTGATCTCGTACGCGATCGTCAGCGACGCCGCGCCGATCTTCGTGACCCACGACTCGATGGTCACCGGCGCGTGCCGGTGCACCAGCGGCCGTACGTAGTCGATCTCGTGCCGGGCCACCACGGACCCGCCCGAGAACGACGGCGAGCCGTCCCCCGGCGCCAGCCGGAACATGAAGTCGATACGGGCCTCTTCCAGGTAACGGACGAAGACCGCGTTGTTGACGTGCCCGAAGGCGTCCATGTCCGACCAGCGGAGCGGGCAGCTGTAGATGTGGCGAGCCAAGAAAATCAGCCCCGGGTGAGCTTCTTGTAGGTGGCGCGGTGCGGACGCGCCGCGTCGGCCCCGAGCCGCTCGATCTTGTTCTTCTCGTACGACTCGAAGTTGCCCTCGAACCAGTACCACTTCGAGTCGCCCTCGTACGCCAGGATGTGCGTCGCGACCCGGTCCAGGAACCAGCGGTCGTGGGAGATCACGACAGCGGCACCCGGGAACTCCAGGAGCGCGTTCTCCAGCGAGGAGAGCGTCTCGACGTCGAGGTCGTTGGTGGGCTCGTCGAGGAGCAGCAGGTTGCCGCCCTCCTTGAGCGTCAGCGCCAGGTTGAGGCGGTTGCGCTCACCACCGGAGAGCACCCCGGCCGGCTTCTGCTGGTCCGGGCCCTTGAAGCCGAACGCGCTGACGTACGCGCGCGAGGGCATCTCGACCTGACCGACGTTGATGTAGTCGAGCTCGTCCGACACCACGGCCCAGAGGGTCTTCTTGGGGTCGATGTTGGCGCGGCTCTGGTCGACGTACGAGATCTTGACGGTCTCGCCGACCCGGATGGAGCCGGAGTCGGGGGTCTCCAGGCCCTGGATCATCTTGAACAGCGTGGTCTTGCCCGCGCCGTTCGGACCGATGACGCCCACGATGCCGTTGCGCGGCAGCGTGAACGACAGGTCGTCGATGAGGACCTTGTCGCCGAAGGCCTTGGAGAGGTTCGCGACCTCGACGACGATCGAGCCCAGACGCGGGCCCGGCGGGATCTGGATCTCCTCGAAGTCCAGCTTCCGCATCTTGTCGGCCTCGGCCGCCATCTCCTCGTAACGGGCGAGGCGCGCCTTGGACTTGGTCTGCCGGCCCTTGGCGTTGGAGCGGACCCACTCCAGCTCTTCCTTGAGCCGCTTGGCGCGCTTCTCGTCCTTGCGGCCCTCGACCTTGAGGCGGGACGCCTTCTTGTCGAGGTACGTGGAGTAGTTGCCCTCGTACGGGATCGCCCGGCCGCGGTCGAGCTCCAGGATCCACTCGGCGACGTTGTTCAGGAAGTACCGGTCGTGGGTGACCGCGACGACGGCGCCCGGGTACTTCGAGAGGTGCTGCTCCAGCCAGTTCACCGACTCGGCGTCGAGGTGGTTGGTGGGCTCGTCGAGGAGGAGCAGGTCGGGCGCCTCGATCAGCAGCTTGCAGAGCGCCACACGGCGCTTCTCGCCACCGGAGAGGTTGACCACGGGCCAGTCGCCGGGCGGGCAGCCCAGCGCGTCCATGGCCTGCTCCAGCTGGGCGTCGAGGTCCCAGGCGTTGGCGTGGTCGAGGTCCTCCTGGAGCTTGCCCATCTCCTCGAGGAGCGCGTCGGAGTAGTCCGTCGCCATGAGCTCGGCGACCTCGTTGAAGCGCCTGAGCTTGCCCATGATCTCGGCGGCGCCGTCCTGCACGTTCTCCAGGACCGTCTTCGTCTCGTCCAGCTGCGGCTCCTGCATCAGGATGCCGACGCTGTAGCCGGGCGACAGGAAGGCGTCACCGTTGGAGGGCTGCTCAAGGCCCGCCATGATCTTGAGGACGGTGGACTTACCGGCACCGTTGGGACCGACCACACCGATCTTCGCGCCGGGCAGGAAGCTCAGCGTGACGTCGTCAAGGATCACCTTGTCGCCGTGCGCCTTGCGCGTCTTGCGCATGGTGTAGATGTACTCAGCCAAGAGAAACCGTCCGGCAGTGTGAATCGGGCTGTGGGCAGATACACCCCATCTTGCCGTACCGCCACCCCCTGGCGGAAACGGGTACTTCCGCGGGGACGCCAGTGGCCCCGGTGTGCCTGCGCTCACCGGGGCCACTGTCACGAGGTGGTCACTCCGAGTCCACGGTCACGTGGCTCGGAGCCGCGGGGTCAGTGCCCGGCGGTCCCGGCCTTCTTGCGGCGGAGGAAGAACACCGCGCCGCCGCCTATGGCGACCAGGGCGACAGCGACGCCCGCGATCATCGGCGTGGAGCTGGAGGAACCCGTCTCGGCGAGGTCACCACCGGTGGTGGAGCCGGACGAGGTGCCGCCCGCGGAGGCGGGGCTGGGCTGCGACGACGGCTTGGTGGTGCTGGGGGTGCCGGCGGTCTTGCAGTCCAGGACGCCCTTGAACTCCTGCTTGAAGCCGTTCGGGCCGGTGATCACGAAGTCGTAGGCCTGGTCCTCGGCGACCGGCACGGTGATCGTCTTCGACTTGCCGGCGTCGATCGTGTACGAGAAGCCGGCGAGCTTGAAGGTGAACGCCTCGTCGCCCTTGTTGGTCGCCGTGACGTCTACGCCGCCCTTGGCGCAGTTCTTCGCGGCCGTCAGGGCCGGAATGGCGCCCTGCTTGGCCCAGGTCGCCTTGGCGACCGCGGTCACCGTGGAGTCGCTGGAGCCGGCGAGGATCTGCGTCTGGCTCTTGGACTCACTGGCGAACGCGCGGCCGACCGGCACCTGGGTGGTGGCCTGGACGGTCAGCGAGCCGGAGCCCGGCTGGGCGCCCGCGGGCACGTCGAAGTAGAGCTGGGTGCCGTTCTTGGCGACCGCGGCGGCCTTGCCGCCCTTGTCGAGGACCTTGACGCCCGCGGCCTTGAGCTCCTCGGACGGGGTCACCGTGACCTTGTCGGCGTTGGTGTGGACGGTCACCGGGCCGAGCTTGGAGCCCGCCTTGCCGGAGACGGCCGGGTTGTCGAGGGTCAGCGACGCCTTGGGCTCGGCGACGTTCTTCGCGGACTTGGTCAGCCAGTCCGCTAGGTCCTTGGCCTGCGCGTCCACCGCGTCGACCTGGGCGTGGTCCGAGTAGCGCCAGATGGCGACCTGGGTGGCCGCGGCGGCCGTGCCATTGGTCAGCTGGCCCTTGAGGCCGGCCGACTTGGCGAGCGCCGTCAGGTCGTTCACCTGCGGGTACGAGTGCTCGAGGATCCAGCGGATCTTGCCCGCGTCGGGGTTGCCGCTCAGCGAGGTGCCGCTCCAGGGGGTCTCCTGGTACTTCGCGGCGGGCTGGGTCGGGTTGTGGATGTCGATGCAGTACGTACGCAGCGTGCCGCCGCCGTCGACGACCATCTGGAAGAGGCCGGCCGAGACCGGGCGGTCGCCGCCCTGCTGGTGGATGACGGCCTTGCCGGAGGCGTCCGGGTCCAGGCCCTTGATGGTGGCGACCGCGCCACCCTGGTGCTGCTGGCCGGGCGTGTCGGCGATCGCCGTGCCCGCCCCGGCTATGGCGCCGCCGGCGACCAGACCCGAGACGGCGACAGCGGCGGCGACGCGTGCCACGCCGCGCTTGCGTACAGACTTGGGTACAGAAAGCCCGTGAACGACTGAAAACACAGAATTCCCCTTCGGGCGAGGAGCTTTCGCGTACGTGCGCGTGGGGGAAGTGCCTCGCCTGCTGACTCAAGTGCCCCGTGAGTAACGGAAATCCTATGGAGATCGGGCGCCCTGATCCCCTGTCATGCGATCAGATAACCATTCCGAATCGGAATCGTTATCGCCGTTACCCGTCCCCACCTGGGGTTATCGACAAATCTCCAGTGCGGAAACGGACTTTCAGGGCGCCGCGGCGGCTGCGGCGCGCGGCTTCGCGGAGGCCGCTTCACGCCCCCCACCTGGGCTTTCACCTACCCGGTCGGCACTCACCCCCTCCGCCCCGTC
>NZ_JBJHPC010000562.1:0-4642 GCF_045257485.1 Streptomyces sp. YS-3
CCCTCGCCCTCGGTGCCCCGCTCCACCGGGCGCGATCCGGCCGCGGCCGAACTGGTCGACCTGTCCGACGGACTGCACGACGCGGCCCTCGTCCTCACCCCGCACCTGAACACCGACGGCAGCCTGGCCGACTTCCGCATCCACCACGCCAACGTCCACTTCAAGGACCCGGCCGGCCGTCCGCGCAGCGCCCTCAACGGCGGGCTGCTGCTGGAGACGTACCCCATGGCCATCGGGGGCAGCGACCTCTACAACCACATGGAGCGGGTCTACGCCACCGGCGAGCCCCTGCGCGTCCAGCGCATAGCGCTCACGACGCTGGTCGACCAGGTCCCCCTGCAGCTCGTCGCCGACATCAGCGTCACCCGTCACGGCAGCAGCCTGCTGGTGATCTGGCGCATCGAGGACGAGACCGCCCGCCTCGCCAGCCTGCTCCAGCACGCCCAGCGGCTCGGCCGCATCGGCGGCTTCGAGGAGGACCTCGCGACCGGCGAGATCACCTGGAACAGCCAGCTCTACGCCCTCCACGGGCGGCCCCCCACACAGGGCCCCGTCCCCCTCAAGGACCTCGCCGCGCACGCCCACGCCGACGATGCCATCGCCATCGGCCGGTTCCTGCGCACCATCCTGTTCCACCAGCGCTCCGCCACCGTCGCCTTCCGGCTCCAGCGCGGCGACGGGGTCACCCGGCACATCCGCATCGTCGCCGAACCGGTCCTCGACAGCGAGGGGCACCTGCTCCGCATCCGGGGCGCCTACCAGGACATCTCCGCCCAGCACTGGACCGAGGTCGCCCTGGCGGCCACCCGCGACCAACTCGCCCAGACCGCGCAGGAGTCCGCCGAACGCAACCGGCTGGCGCTGCAACTCCAGCACGCCATCATGCCGCCGGCCCACGGCCCGCTCCAGGTACCAGGTCTGCAGGTCGCCGTGCGCTACCGGCCCGCCGAGTCCGAGGCCCTGGTCGGCGGTGACTGGTACGACGCCGTCGTCCTGCCCTCCGAGCAGATCCTGCTGTGCGTCGGCGACGTCGCGGGCCACGGCATCGACGCGGCCACCGGCATGGTGATCCTGCGCAACGCCCTGCGCGGCCTGGCCATGACGGGGGCGGGACCGGGACAGCTCCTGTCCTGGCTCAACAACGTCGCCCACCACCTCACCGACCAGGTCACGGCCACCGCCGTCTGCGCCCTGTACGACCCCACCACCCGTACGCTGCGCTGGGCCCGCGCCGGACACCTCCCCCCGGTCCTGGTCCGCACGGACCGGGCGAGCGCCCTGCCGCTCACCGGGGGCCTCCTGCTGGGAGCGCTGCCCGAGGCCGCCTACGAAGAGGACGAGATCCAACTCCAGCCGGGCGACACCCTGCTGATGTACACGGACGGCCTCGTCGAGCGACGGGACACCGCGATGCAGGAGTCCCTCACGCAGTTGCTGACCAACGCCCAGACCCCGGTCGACGGACTCAGCCAGCGCCTGGACCGACTGCTGACGTACAGCAAGTCCGACACCGACGACGACACCTGCCTCATCGGCATCGAGGTCCTTGAGGAGCGGTCGGCGTGACCGAAGGGGCAGGGGCGCAGACGCACCCCTGCCCCGGACCGTCACACGTGCCCGGCGGACGGGCCGCTCAGCCATGACGACCACGCCCCGGCCCACCCCCGTTTGACCTTGACACAGTGACAAGGCCTTCACTGCTTGCCGAGGAGGTGGTCCCATGACGATCACGCAGCACACCACCGAGACGGTCCGAGCACTCCAGGGGCTGGAGGACGCCCGGTCCTCCGTACGGCTGCGGGCCGCTCTGGAGGTCGGTACGGCGCCCGATCCGCGCTTCGTCGACAAGCTCGTCGAGCGCTGCGCGTGCGAGCCCGAGTTCTTCGTCCGCGACATGCTGACGTGGGCGCTCACCCGTCACCCGGTGTCCTTGACGCTCCCGGCGCTGCTCCGCGCCCTCGGCTCCGAGCAGGCGCAGGCGCGAAGCCAGGCGCTGCACACCCTCTCCAAGATCGGGGACCGGCGGGCGTGGCCCTCGGTCACCCCGGCGCTGCTGGGCGACGCGGACGAGGAGGTGGCGCGGGCCGCCTGGCGGACCGCGGTCGTTCTCGTACCGTACGGCGAAGAGCCCGCCCTGGCAGCGGTGCTGACGACGCAGCTCGGGCGCGGTGAGCGGGAGACCCAGCTCAGTCTGAGCCGGGCCCTGGTCTCGCTGGGTGAGGCGATCGGGCCGGCTCTGCACGCGGCGACGGCCGACCCCGACCCACGTGTGCGCGCCCACGCGCTCGCCACCGAGCGGCTGTTGCACGACCCGGACGCCGGGTTCGGGTTCGCCGTCGAGGAGGCGAAGCGCGTGGTGGCCCTCGGCGGGGACGGCGGGGACGGCCGCGAGGGAGAATGAGACGTGTTGATCGGTGAGGTGGCGCGACGCTCCGGGGTCAGCGCCCGCATGCTCAGGCACTACGAGTCGCTGGGTCTGGTGCGGCCCTCGGGGCGTACCGGTTCCGGATACCGGGAGTACTCCGGCGCGGACATCCGGCGGATCTTCCAGATCGAGAGCCTGCGCTCGCTGGGGCTGTCGCTGCGGGAGATCGGGCGCGCCCTCGACGATCCCGGCCTCACGCCCTCGGCGCTCGTCGGCGACCTCATCGACCAGACACGGACACGTATCGCGGCGGAGACCGAACTGCTCACGCGGCTGTGCCGGATCGACGCCGCGGAGCCCGACGACTGGGCGGACGTCCTCCAGGTCGTCGCCCTTCTGCAGGCACTGGGCTCGACGAGCGCCGACGCCCGCCAGCGTGCCGCCCTCTCCTCGGTCGACGGCGTTTCGGTGCCGGTCGAGGCCCTGGTCGAGGCGGTACTGGGCGAGCCCGATCCGAACGTCGCCGGAGCCCTGCGCTGGGCGCTGGCGCGAGCGGGCGACGGCGGCCCGGACCTCCTGGCAAAGGGGCTCGCCTCCCCGGTGGCGGCCGTGCGCGAACGTGCCGTCCGGTCCCTCGCCGAGCTGCCCGGCGACGAGGCCGCCGAGCGGCTGCGGGACGCCCTCGCCAGCCCGGACGCGGTGGTCCGGGGTCAGGCGGCTGTGGCGCTCGGGACACGTGGAGTGGCCGCCGCGGTTCCGGTGCTCGTCGACATGATCGTGGAGGGCCGGAACGACACCGACGCCGCCGACGCTCTGAGCGTGCTGGCGAGCGACACCGCCACGGCGGAGCGGATCGCGGCCCTGCTCGTCGACCGTCTGGGCAGCGGCTTCAGCGAATCCACCGGTCAGCCGGCCCGGGGGCGGCTGACCCAGGCGTTGGCCGGCATCCCGGGGGCGACGGCGTCGCGTGCCCTCGCGGAGCTGTCGTCCGACAAGGACCGTGCCGTCGCGCTGACCGCGGTGTATCTCCTTCGACTGCGGGACGCGGGCTGACCGACCGGGGCCGCGCTGTGGGGCCGGCCGCGCCCTCCTCCGGGGTGTGACCGGCCGTGGGCCTCCCGCGCATGGGCGAACCGGTCAGCCGGAGCCCGTGTAGACGAACAGTTGCGGGGACCAGCCCGTGCAGTTGCGTCCCTGGCCCTCGTCGATCGACTGGGCGCAGGCACGGACCTTGAAGTTCCAGCTGCCGATTTCGGGGTTGTTCCAGGTCGCGACCCGGTCCGGCCCCATGCGCACCTGCCAGCTGACCCAGTCGCGCCCGGTCGGATGGGCGTACGACACCTCGTAGTAGGCGAACTGGGGGCTGCTGTAGCCGCCGTAGTACAACTTGAGTGTGTTTGCGCACCTGTCGTACCGGCCGCCTATGTACGGGGAGCGCGTGTGCTTGTACTTCGTGGGCGTGCCGCCGACGCCGGTGTTCCGCTCCTCGGGCGGATAGCCGTCGCGGACGGTGCACTGCCGCTGGGGGGCCGTGGCCGATGTCTGCGCGGCAGCCGCGCCGGGCGCGAGCGCCAGACCGGTCGCCATCATCAGCGCCGTGCACAAGAGGGCCGGCGTACGACGCCGGACGAGGATGTTCATGACCGCTCCCTTCGTCACCGCAGAGCCTCGCGGGTGATGACGGGACGACGGAGTGACGGACACTCCGCGCCAGGCCGGCTCCTCTGCGGAGGCCGGGGCAGTTGCGGTGGTCCCTCACTTCCGAGAATAACGGGAAGCACCGTGTCTGACGACCCGTGCCTCCCTGCGTACCGGCCGGTAGAAACGCCTGGTCGCACGGGCTGTGGGAGCGTCCCCCGGGTGGGCAAGAGGCCCACGCCGGGGATGAACTCGTCGCCCTGTCCGGCCGCCGCCACCACGGCGCCGAACCGGCCGTGCGAACCCCACTGCCCCGCAGGCGTGTTGAGCGAAGTCGAAGGCGACGTCGGCTCTCGCCATTGGCCCAGCCGGGCTACTGCCGTCAGGACGCGACTCCTTGGGGCCATGGCACGTATGACACACCGGAGAAGCGGAGAACGCCGGACGGGTGTTGAGTAATAACGAAAGGCCCTTACTGGGGCATTACGGTAATTGAAAGGTGTTCCACCGTGCATCTGTTCCCCCGTCACCGTCGTCCGCTGTGGCCGCTCGCCCTCATCGCTGCGGCCGGGGTGATCGCCGCGGCGCCGACCGCCGCCGCCACCCCGAACGCGTCCACCACCACCGCCGCGACCGCCG
>NZ_JBJHPC010000563.1:0-4629 GCF_045257485.1 Streptomyces sp. YS-3
GGATGGGGCCGGGGCCGGCTTCTCCCCGGCCCCGGCCCCATCCCCTGTCGCGCGGCTTTCCGCGGTCCCTCCCGGGCAGCCCGGGGCCGCGGCGCGCTCCCCGCCCGCGTCAGACCGGCTGGATCTCGATGTCCCGGTCCAGTCGTCGCCATGAGCGGGCCGCCTCCGCGATCGGGTGGTCCACGCCGAGCCGTTCCGCGGCCGGTTCGATCACCGCCGCGCGCATTCCGGCCGCGTCGTCCCCCCGGCCCGCCGCCCGCAGGGAGACCGCCAGATTCGACCGGCAGACCAGTACGTCCGGATGCCAGGCGCCGAGTTTGTCGAGCAGTCCCTCCAGCGCCACGTACTCCCACCGCTCGGCGAGGTCGGCCCGGCCCAGGTCCCCGTACACGTTCGCCAGGTTGACGGCCGCGCAGAGGGTGAACGGGTGCTGGGGGCCGAGCGCCCGCTCCAGGCGCCCGCGGACCTCCTCGGCGTCTTCGACCGCCTCCTCGGCGCCGCCGGTCGCCCGCAGATGGACGATCACGTTCGCCCGGCACGCCAGGCTGTAGGGGTGGGACTCCCCCAGCGTCCCCCGGTAGCCGTGCAGGGTGCGCCGCGCCAGTTCCAGGGCGCGCCCGGGTTCGCCGGTGGCCGCCAGGTCGGCGGCGAGGCTGACACCGCAGGCCAGGGTGTCGGGCGAGTCGGGACCGTACCGGTCGCGGAAACGCTCGTACGCCTCACTCGTCAGCCGCATCGCCTCGTGCGGATGTCCGGCCCTGCGCAGCGAGACGGCCAGGCTCTTGGCGGCGCGCAGCACCTCGGGGGCGTGCGGGTCCAGGACCCGGCGAAGCCCCTCCACGACCTCGCGCAGGACCTCGCCCGACACCGTGTACTCGCCGGTCTCGCGCAGGTCCCGGGCCAGGTTCGCCTTGGTGACCAGGGTGTAGGGGTGGTCGTCGCCGAGCAGCATGCCGCGCCGCTCCACGGTCCGCTCGTCGAGGCGCCGCGCGGCCTCGCTGTCCCCGGTCAGCCGGTAGTCGATGGCGAGGTTGTGCGCGGCGGTCAGGGTGCGCCGGTGGGTCTCCCCGAAGAGGCCCCGCATCCCCCGGTAGACCCACAGGTCGCGCTCCAGCGCCTCGGTGAACCTGCCGACCGCGCGCAGGTCGGCGGCGAGGCTGCCGGTGACGACCAGCACGCTGGGGTGGTCGTCGGCGGGGTGGAACAGGCGCTGCTGGCGGGCGAGGGTGTCCTCGTCCAGGGTCAGGGCTTCCTGGTAGCGGCCCTGGGCGCGGAGCGCGTTGGCCAGCTCGAAGCGGATGTTGAGGGTCTGGAGCGCGTCCTCACCGAGCCGGCGGGTCCAGATGCGGTCCAGTTCGGCGCCGAAGGCCCGGGCGCTCTCCAGCTCGCCGCGGCGCAGCAGATAGCGGATCCGGTCGATCATCAGCTCACGGGCCTTGTGGTCGTCGCTCTCCGCGACGCCGGACGCGTTCAGATGCGGCCAGATCAGCTCGAAGGCGGGCCAGCTCTTGGGGTCGTTCACCGGGTCGTCGCGGTCGACGCCCTCGGCCGGCCGCGCCTGCGCCAGGATGCGGTGGACGACCTGCTTGGTCTCGGTCTGCTCCTCGGCGGTGAGCGCGTCGCGCACGGCCGCCTGGACGAGGCGGTGCACCTGGATGCTGCTGTCCGCCGGGTCCACCTTGGCCAGGGCGAACCGGTTCAGCGTCTGGATGACCCGGCCCAGCATGTACCGCTCGCGCAGATCGGCGTCGTACGGCAGCAGCGCGTCGAACATCGCGTCGCTGCCGATCAGCCGCATCGAGACGGGTTCGGCGGAGAAGAACGAGCAGATCTCCAGCAGACGCACCGCGGCCCGGGACTCCTCGCGCAGCCTGCTGATGGAGATGGCCCAGGTGGCGCCGAACCGCAGCCCGTACCCCGGGGCCGTGCCCAGCGAGAGGACCGAGGTGCTCTGCTCCGCGAGCTGGCGCAGATACTCGTCGACGGGCGTCGCCGTCTCGGCGAGCCAGGCCGCCGCCACCTCCACGGCCAGTGGCAGATCGCCCACCGCGTCGGCGACCCGGTCGGCGTCCTCGGGCGGCAGGCCCGCCACCCGCCAGGTCAGGTGCTCCACGCTCTCGAACCGGTCGAAGACCTCGACCTGGGTGCTCTCCACCCGCGGGGTGGCCGGTTTGTTGCGGCAGGTGGCGAGGAGATGGCCGTAGACCGAGCCGGGGAGCGGTCCGATGGCGTCGGGCAGGCGGCGCAGTGCCTGGTCCGGGTCCTCGACGTTGTCGAAGATCAGCAGCCACCGGGGGTAGCGCTCGCCGCGCCACAGCTCCTGGAGGGCCGCCATGGCCGCCTCGGCCACCACGTCCCCGGCCCGCAGGTCCATCTCTGCGGCGAGCTGCGCCAGCGAGGCCACCACCAGGTCGGGGCGCTCCGCCTCGATCCACCACACCAGGTCGTAGTCGGCGCGGAAGCGGTGCGCGTACTCCAGCGCGACCTGTGTCTTGCCCACGCCGCCGAGTCCGTACAGGACCTGGGGCAGGCGCTGGGCGGAGCGGCTGTCGCCGCGCAGTTGGTCGCGTACCCGGTCGAGCAGGTCGGTGCGGCCGGTGAACCAGGTGTTGCGCGGCCGTACGTTCCACACGCGGGGCGCGTTCCCGGGGAAGCGGGGCCGGTCGGGGGCGCACGGAAGCGTGCCGGCGGCCTCCGCCCGGCCGAGTGCGCCGAGCAGCGCCGCCGCCGCCTCGGCCTCGCCGACGCGCACCAGGTCCACCGCGCGCAGTCCGCCCGGCGGTGGGGTGAGCCGTACGTCGCCGACGCGCACGGGCAGCACCTGGCGGCGGCCTCCGGCCCGGTCCTGGGCGGGGCCGCTGTCCCACAGACCGCGTCCCGCGCGGGACTTGAGGTAGGGCGGGGAGGCGAGGTGCAGAACGCGGTGGGCCTCCCCTCCGGGTTCCTCCTGTGGCTGCCCGGAGTGGGGGGCGCGCACATCGACGGGGAAGGTGCGGAAGCCCGCCGTGCCGAGGACGGCGGTCAGCCACTCCACCCACATCCGGTCCTCGGAGACGTGGTTGAGGACGATGTTCGCGGGTGAGGTGGGCCGGCGCCGGGTGAAGGCGTCGAGGTGGGCGATCCGCAGGGCCTCGTCGATCGGCGGCAGCCCGGTCACCTCGCCCTCGGTGAGGACCCAGGTGAGCCGCTCGCAGGCGGCCAGCAGCGAACTGCCCAGGCCCGGCGTGTCGCCGAAGGTCGCCAGGACCTCCTCGTAGGCGTAGAAGGGCCGGTACGGGATCTCCACCGTGCCCCAGTAGCCGTCGGCGGCCTCGCCCCGCAGTCCGCTGGGGAAGCCCTCGAAGCACTCCCGGGCGAGCGCCCGCCCGGCGTCGGCCTTCTCCTTCTCGCCGTCGTCGATCCGGGTGGGGACGGGCAGGATGCGGATGCCCCGCTCGTGGTAGCGCTCCTCGATGTAGCGGGCGACGGCCGAGGCGCCGTCGATGCTCTGGTCGCTCAGGGTGAAGCAGACGACGAGCACCTGGGGCATCTGGACCGTGCAGATGTCGGCGATGTCGCTGAGCCCGGTGCGGCTGTCGATCAGGGTGAAGTCGTAGTGGCGGCGCATGTCGTCGCCCATGGCGTCGAAGAACTGGCCGCCGCCGGAGTGCTCGTAGAAGTGGTCCCAGTCCATCCGTCCCACGACCGAGGAGTAGTCGCGGTTGCGGCGGCCCGCCGAGAGGAAGTCCAGGCTGCCGCCGCTGGGGAAGGACCAGTCGAGGGTGACGGCGTGCGGGCGCACGCGCGCGTAGGCGCGGTGCCAGTCGGGGGCGTGCTCGCCGGTCCGGCGGGCCTCCTCCTGGTACTCGGTGATCAGGTTGATCAGGCCCGGGGTGGCCTCCAGGTCCCGCAGGTTGAGGAAGGGGTGGAAGAACCGGTGCAGGCCCGGCGCCTCCAGGTCCCAGTCGACGGCGAGCACCCGGTAGCCGTTGGCCGCCAGGATCCAGGCGCAGTTGGCGAGTGCCATCGTGCGTCCGGTGCCGCCCTTGTACGAGTAGAACGTGATGACGGTCCCGTCACGGTTCTCGGCCATCTGGAGGGCCCTCCACCTGCTCGGCCTGGCTGTTCCCGGCGGCGCGCTGTTCCGGCTGGTCCCCGGTGCGGTCGCGGGCCGTCCGGCCGAGCCCGACCCCGCCCGGCAGGACATGGGGCAGCGGGCTGCCGGGCCCGGCCGGCCGGTCCGTGCGGGCGGCGCTCTCGTAGTGCCTGACCGCCGACCGGACCGCCCTGGGGAGCTCCTGGCTGAAGGCTTCCAGAGTAGGCAGTCCGCCGCCCTGCGTCAGGTGGCCCGGGCTCTGCCGCAGTCTGGTACCGAGGACTTCGTCGGCCACATGGCGCAACTCGGCCTCGCGCGGCGGCGATTCGGGGTCCGCGCGGTTCCACGGGACCATCACGCTGAGCCAGGGCCGCGGCTCGGCGCAGAGCAGCCGCACCAGCTCCCGGTGGCGCGGGGACTGCAGCGCCCAGCGGTCCAGCAGCAGCAGCCCGGGGGCCTCGGGCGGCCCCGGGCGCAGCAGTCGGTCGGCGCGTTCCTCGAACTCGGCGAGGCGGACGGAGTAGTTGAGGTTCACCACGAGGTCGGCGGTGTGG
>NZ_JBJHPC010000564.1:0-4626 GCF_045257485.1 Streptomyces sp. YS-3
GGGCGACCGCGTTCCCGGCCGGCGGCGGGCTGACCGTGACGGTCACCGTGGGCGTCGGGGTCGGCCGGGGCTTGGCGGGCAGCACCTGGTCGCGCGGGTCGGTGCGCGGGGCCTGGACGACGACGCCGACGATGTCGAGCTTGGTGAACCCGACGTACGGACGCACATAGACGGTCCGCGTCAGATCGCCGCCGGAGGGGTCGACCTTGACGACCTCGCCGACCGGGACACCGGGCACGAACGGCCTGTCGGACTGTGAGCCGAAGGTCACCAGCCGGTCGCCGGCCTTCACCTTGGCCTTGCCGTTGAGCAGTTGCACCGACAGCGGCCGGTCGCCCTGGCCGGTGGCGAAGCCCAGCTCGTCGCTGCTCTCCATCCGGGTGCCGACCGTGAAGTCCGGGTCGTTGGCGAGCAGGACGGTGGCGGTGGACGGGCCGACGGTGGTGACGCGGCCGACCAGCCCCTCCCCGTTCAGCACGGTCATGTCGCGCTTGATGCCGTCGCGCGAACCGGCGTCGATGGTGACGGTCCAGGAGAAGCCCTGGGCCGCTCCTATTCCGATGACCTGCGCGGCCTTGATGCCGTACTGGCCCTCGCCCGCGGTCTTCAGCATCGCGTCGAGCTGGTTGAGACGCGAGCGGTTGCGGGCGTCGCTGCCGAGCTTCTGCTTCAGCGCCTCGTTCTCACGCTGGAGGTCGGCGATCTTGTTGTGGCGCTCCCCCGAGTCACGCACGGCGCCGATGGCGTTGCCCACCGGATCGACGGCTGCCGCCATGCCGTTCTCGACCGGCCCGAACACCGTGGCGGCGGCCTGCCGGGCCCCGTCCACCGGCGAATTCTCCCCACCCCGGATGTCGACCGTGATCAGCGCGAACGCTACGGCGATCAGCAGCACCAGGAGGAGCCGGCTCTCTCGTGTGTCCCTCACGTGCGGCGGCCGTGCCTTCCTCGTCGGAATCTGTTCGATCTGTATATCAACGATCCGCCGTACGGGTTGGCAGTGGCCCGTACGGGCGGGCCCCCGGGCCGCTGGGCGACCCGGGGACCTCGGCCTTCCGCGCTATCGGCGCGGCTGGGCGTCCAGCACCTGCTGAAGGGCCTCGAACTCCTCGACACACTTGCCGGATCCCAGCGCGACCGAGTCCAGCGGGTCCTCGGCGATGTGGATCGGCATCCCGGTCTCGCGGCGCAGCCGCTCGTCCAGGCCCCGCAGCAGGGCGCCGCCGCCGGTGAGGACGATGCCGCGGTCCATGATGTCGCCGGAGAGCTCGGGCGGGCACTTGTCGAGCGTCGTCTTCACCGCGTCGACGATCGCGTTGACCGGCTCCTCGATGGCCTTGCGGACCTCGGCGGCCGAGATGACCACGGTCTTGGGCAGCCCGGAGACCAGGTCACGGCCGCGGATCTCGGTGTGCTCGTCCTTGTCGAGGTCGTAGGCCGAACCGATGGTGATCTTGATCTGTTCGGCGGTGCGCTCACCGAGGAGGAGGCTGTACTCCTTCTTGATGTGCTGGATGATCGCGTTGTCCAGCTCGTCGCCGGCCACCCGGATGGACTGTGCCGTGACGATTCCGCCGAGCGAGATCACCGCGACCTCGGTGGTGCCGCCGCCGATGTCGACGACCATGTTGCCGGTCGCCTCGTGGACGGGCAGCCCCGAGCCGATGGCCGCGGCCATGGGCTCCTCGATGATGTGCACCTGACGGGCGCCGGCCTGGGTGGAGGCCTCGATGACGGCGCGGCGCTCGACTCCGGTGATGCCCGAGGGCACACAGACGACAACGCGCGGGCGCGCCAGGTAACGCCGCTTGTGGATCTTGAGGATGAAGTAGCGGAGCATCCGCTCCGTGATCTCGAAGTCGGCGATGACGCCGTCCTTCAGCGGTCGTACGGCCACGATGTTGCCCGGCGTACGGCCGATCATCTTCTTCGCCTCGGCGCCGACCGCCAGGATGCCGCCGGTGTTGGTGTTGATGGCGACGACGGAGGGCTCGTTCAGGACGATTCCGCGGCCCCTGACGTACACCAGCGTGTTGGCGGTCCCGAGGTCGACAGCCATGTCACGGCCGATGAACGACATGTTGTTGCTCCCCATGAGGATGCGTCCGGCCTTCCCTAATCGAGCGTTGACGGCTTTTTAGGTCGGCGAGGTGGGTGCTGTGGGCGTGAGGCTCCATCGTAGTGCCGCCTGCACGGACACGGCGCGTTGGTCCACCTCTGTTAATGGTGACGACGTGTCGGGGCGATGCGTTCCCGACTTCACCCCGCATATGCCGAAGGGCGACCGAAATTCCTTCGGTCGCCCCAGGTCATGAGCGCTATATGGCTGACAACCGGTCAGGAAGTCAGACGCGACCCGGGAAGAAGATCTTCAGTTCCCGTTCGGCCGACTCCTCGGAATCGGAGGCGTGGATGAGGTTCTCGCGGACGATCGTGCCGAAGTCGCCCCGGATGGAGCCGGGCGTGGCGGCGATCGGGTCGGTGGGACCCGCGAGCCCGCGCACACCCTCGATGACGCGCTCGCCCTCGACGACCAGGACCACGACCGGGCCGGAGGCCATGAAGCCCATCAGCGGCTCGTAGAAGGGCTTGCCCTTGTGCTCGCCGTAGTGCTGCTCCAGGGTCTCCTGGTCCAGCGTCCGCAGCTCCATCGCCGGGATGGTCCAGCCGGCCTTGCGCTCGATACGGCCGATGATCTCGCCGATCAGGCCGCGACGGACGGCGTCGGGCTTGAGGATGACGAGAGTGCGCTGGGTCATGGTGTGCGGCTCCTTGCAGGCATACGTGTGCGGTGAAGGCGAGGCTACAGGGGGCGCCGGGCACGGCGGCACCCGGATCGGCCCCACGCCCCCGGCCGGGCCGTCACGCCTGCTGTTCGGCCGCCTGCGCCGCGAAGCGGGCCTTCGCCTCGTCGACCTTGCGGCCGTAGTGGACCGAGGCCCACCACAGACCGGCGAAGACCGCGCCCAGGAAGAACATGTGCGGCACGACGAGCCCGCTGACGATCAGGGCACCCTGGAGCGCCCAGCCCAGCTGGACACCGCCGGGACGGCCGAGCATGCCGCACAGCAGCACCGAGAAGAGCATGGCGATGCCGCACACCGTCCACACCGTGGACACCGTCAGGTCCTGGTCCTTCATGGCGACCAGACCGGCGAACCCTATGACGAAGAATTCACCGATGAGGGTGGAAGCGCAGAGCGTACGCATCGGGCGTCAGCCCCTTCCCAGGAGCAGCCGGGCCTCGCCGACCGTGATCACGGAACCGGTGACGAGGACTCCCGCACCGGCGTACTCGTCCTCTTCCTCCGCCAGGGTGATCGCCGCCTCCAGCGCGTCGTCCAGACGCGGCTCGACCACCACCCGCTCGTCACCGAAGACCTCGACCGCGACCGCGGCCAGCTCGTCGACGTCCATCGAACGGTGACTGGTGTTGGCGGTCACGACGACCTCGGCGAAGACCGGCTCGAAGGCCTCCAGCAGCCCCTTCACGTCCTTGTCGGCGCTGGCCGCGACCACGCCGATCAGCCGCGAGAAGCCGAACGCCTCGGTCAGGCCCTCCGCCGTGGCCTGCGCGCCCGCCGGGTTGTGGGCGGCGTCCAGGACGACGGTCGGGCTGCGGCGCACCACCTCCAGCCGGCCGGGCGAGACCACCGAGGCGAACGCCTTGCGGACGGTGTCCACGTCCAGCGGGCGGGCGTGCTCGGAGCCGATGCCGAAGAACGCCTCCACGGCGGCGAGAGCGACGGCCGCGTTGTGCGCCTGGTGCGCGCCGTACAGCGGCAGGAAGACGTCCTCGTAC
Source organism: Streptomyces sp. YS-3 (assembly GCF_045257485.1). Lineage (NCBI taxonomy): Bacteria > Bacillati > Actinomycetota > Actinomycetes > Kitasatosporales > Streptomycetaceae > Streptomyces > Streptomyces sp. YS-3. The sequence goes on from NZ_JBJHPC010000564.1 coordinate 3,803, forward strand.
TCGCCGCCGAGGCCGCGCAGGGTCAGCAGCTGCCCGCCGACCGCGACCTCGCGCGCGACGATGCCGAACTCCATGCCCTCGCGGGCCACCGTGGCGTCCGCCTCGACGGCCTTCTTCAGCATCACCTGGGCCGCGTCGACCGGCTGCTGGGACAGGATGACGGTGGCGTCCTGCTTGATGATCCCGGACTTCTCCACAGCGATCTCGGCGGGCGTCGAGCCGAGCCGGTCGGTGTGGTCCAGGGAGATGGGGGTGACGACGGCCACGGAGGCGTCGATCACATTGGTCGCGTCCCAGCTGCCGCCCATGCCGACCTCGACGACGGCCACGTCGACGGGGGCGTCCGCGAACGCCGCGTACGCCATCCCGGTGAGCACCTCGAAGAACGACAGCCGGTACTCCTGCTGCCCGTCGACCATCTCCACGTACGGCTTGATGTCCTCGTACGTCTCGATGAAGCGCTCGGCCGTGATCGGCGCGCCGTCCAGGCTGATGCGCTCGGTGATCGACTGGACGTGGGGCGAGGTGTACCGGCCGGTGCGCAGGTCGAAGGCGTTGAGCAGCGCCTCGACCATGCGGGCGGTGGAGGTCTTGCCGTTGGTGCCGGTGATGTGGATCGAGGGGTACGCGCGCTGGGGCTCACCCAGGACGTCCATCAGCGCCGCGATACGGGCGACGGAGGGCTCCAGCTTGGTCTCGCCCCAGCGCGTCGCCAACTCCGTCTCGACCGCGCGCAGCGCCCTGTCGACCTCGGGGTCGCTGGGGCGAGACCAAGCTGGAGCCCTCCGTCGCCCGTATCGCGGCGCTGATGGACGTCCTGGGTG
>NZ_JBJHPC010000565.1:0-4622 GCF_045257485.1 Streptomyces sp. YS-3
GCCCCCGGCAGAGGAGGCCCCCGCCGCCGCGAGGTCCCCGGCCAGCGCGACRACCGCCGCCCCTCGGGCGCCCAGGACGGCCCTCGGCCGCGGCCGGCCGGCGCAAGCGCAAGCCCAGGGCCTCCCGCAAGAAGAAGGTGCTGATGTGGACGGGCGGTGTGCTGGGGTTCGTCCTCGTCGCGGGCTCGACCGGCGCGTACCTGCTCTACCAGCACTTCAACAACAACCTGAACACCGTGGACGTCGGTGACGCGGGCAGCAAGCACGCCACCTCCGACGGCCCGGTGAACATCCTGATCATCGGTACGGACAAGCGCACCGGCAAGGGCAACGAGGGGTACGGCGACAAGGGCAGCGAGGGCCACGCCGACACCAACATCCTCTTCCACGTCTCCAAGGACCGGACGAACGCGACCGCGCTGTCCATCCCGCGCGACCTGGTGACCAACATCCCCCAGTGCCCGACCAAGCAGAAGGACGGCTCCACCAAGACCGTCCGGGCCGAGTCGATGGTGCGTTTCAACACCAGCCTCGGCCAGGAGGGCCGCGACCCGGGCTGCACCATGCGCACGGTCAAGGAGCTCACCGGGCTGAGCGTCGACCACTTCATGATGGCCGACTTCAACGCGGTCAAGGAGCTGTCGACGGCGGTCGGCGGCGTGAAGGTGTGCCTGACGAAGCCGGTGAACGACCCCAAGTCGCATCTGAAGCTGCCGGCCGGTGTCTCCAAGATCAAGGGCGAGCAGGCCCTGGCGTTCGTCCGGACCCGGCACAGCTTCGGCAACGAGAGCGACCTCGACCGGATCAAGCAGCAGCAGCAGTTCCTCGGCTCGATGATGCGGCAGATGAAGTCCGACTCCACGCTGAGCAGCCCGACCAAGATGTACGGGCTGGCGAACGCGGCGACCAAGGCGCTCACGGTCGACTCCGGAATAGGGTCGATCAAGAAGCTGACCAGCCTTGCGCAGGACCTCAGCAAGGTCGATCTGAAGAACGTCACCTTCACGACCGTTCCGGTCATCGACAACCCGGCTGACGGCAAGGTGCACAAGACGGTGGTCATCGACCCCGTCAAGGCGCCGCAGGTGTTCAGCATGATGCGCTCGGACGTGTCCTTCACCGAGGTGAAGAAGAAGGAGAGCGAGGCCAAGGACGCCCAGGCGGCGCTCCTCAAGGGCACCCGCGCCCAGCCCTCCGCGGTCCGTGTGCGGGTGCTCAACGGCGGCGCGGTGGCGGGCTCCGCCTCCCAGACGCTGGTGTGGCTGCAGAACACCAAGGGCGTGCTGAAGTCGGACAACGGCGGCAACGCCCCGGCGAAGCTCGCGAACACCACGCTGGCCTACGCGCCCAACCAGGCCGACCAGGCACGTAAGCTCGCTGATCTGATGGGTCTGCCCGCGACCGCGCTCAAGCCCGGGACCCAGGACGCGGTGGGGAAGACGCCGATGGTGCTCACCCTCGGCGCGGACTTCAAGGGCGCCGGCATTCCGATCACCGCTCCGGCCAAGGCGCCCGAGGGCATCCAGAAGGTCGAAGCGGACAAGTCAGTGTGCGCGAAGTGACACGTTCGTACGCAACTGATGCGTACGAGACTGACGTGTGCCAAGTAATGAGAGGTTTTCGGCCCCGATCGGGTGCGGAGACCACCTGAGACAGGGGGTATTGGGGTGGGGCAGAACAGCGTGCGCGGGGAGGGAACGCGACCGCGTCGTGTGCGGAACGCCGATCAGCTCGGCTGGGACGAGTCGCTGTACGGCGCGGAGGAGGGCGGCGACCGGCCGCCGGCCCCGCGCTCGTCCGGCGACGGCACGGGCGACGGCGAGGGCGACGGCACGGGCGCACCCGCGAAGGGGACGGCCGCCGACGGCTCCGGACACCGGCGCGGCGGCCCGCGCAAAAGAGTGAAGAAGAAGGGCAAAAGGCGCATACTTCGCTGGGTGGCCTCCACGCTCGCCCTGCTCATACTCGGCACGGCCGGCGCCGGTTACCTGTACTACGAGCACCTCAACGGCAACATCCGCAAGGGCGACCGCAGCGCGGGCGGCTCCAACGCCAAGAAGACCGAGGCCAACGCGGACGGCCAGACCCCGCTGAACGTCCTGCTGATCGGTTCCGACAGCCGCAAGGGCGCCGAGAACGTCAAGCTCGGCGGCGCCAAGGACACCGCCGACAACCCGCCGCTGGCCGATGTGCAGATGCTGATGCACGTCTCCGCGGACCGCAAGAGCGCCTCGGTGGTCTCCATTCCGCGCGACACCCGGGTCGACATCCCGTCGTGTGTGAACCCGCAGACCAAGAGGACGATGCCGCCCACCAACACCCTCATCAACGAGGCGCTGGCGCGGGGCGGCGCGGGCTGTGTCCTGGACACCTGGGAGAAGCTCACCGGTATCTACATCGACCACTGGATGATGGTCGACTTCGCGGGCGTGGTGGCGATGGCCGACGCGGTCGGCGGCGCCGAGGTGTGCGTCAAGCAGAACGTCTACGACGGGCCCAAGCCCAAGGTGTCCGGCGGCTCGCACCTGCGGCTCACCGCGGGCACCCACAAGGTCCAGGGCGAGCAGGCCCTCCAGTGGCTGCGCACCCGGCACGCCTTCGCGAGCGACCTGGGCCGCTCCAAGGCCCAGCACATGTACCTCAACTCGGTGATGCGCGAGCTGAAGAAGCAGAACGCGTTCACCGACACCGGGCGGATCATGAACCTGGCGGAGACGGCCACCAAGTCGCTCCAGGTCTCCCGTGAGCTCGGCACGGTCAAGAAGCTCTACGACCTCGGCATGGAGCTCAAGAGCGTGCCGATGGAGCGGATGAACATGCTGACCATGCCCCGCATCCAGGACTACAAGAACAAGGAGCATGTGCTGCCGGCGCCCGGCGCGGCCGAGACGCTGTGGTCGATGCTCCGCGAGGACAAGCCGCTCGACAAGAAGGACGACGGCCCGGCCAAGCCGGAGCCCAAGGGCCCGGCGGCCACCCCGGCCGGCTCGCTCTCGCTCTCCGTCGTCAACGGCACCGGCGCGGGCGGCGCGGCGCCCACCCAGAAGCGGGCGTCCACCGTCGCCGACACCCTGAAGAACAAGGGCTTCTACAAGGCCAAGGCCTCCGACGTCCGCGGCTCGGCGGCGGTCACCACGCTGACCTACCCCAAGAGCGCGGGCGCCCAGGGCAAGGCCGACGCGCTGTCGGTGGCGACCGCGATGGAGCTGCCGTCCAATGCGGTGAAGGTGTCCGCCGACGTCTCCACGCTGACCCTCACGGTCGGCGCCGACTGGCGCACCGGCGCCACGTACCCGAAGAAGTCCGCCGAGGACAGCGACCCGCTGAAGGGCACCGAGAACGTGAACGGTGCCGACAAGTCGGACTGCATGGACATCTACTGGCCCTACCGCTGGTAGCCGCCGCGTACGCGAAAGGGGGCGCCCGGTGCTTCACGGCACCGGGCGCCCCCTTTTTTTCCGTACGGCCCGTCGTTTCCGTACGGCCCGTCGTCAGACCCTGACCGCCGGGCGGCGGCTCGCGATGACCTTGCGGGCGAGCGCCTTCGGGCTGGTCAGGAAGCCGTAGCCCCAGGACATGTGCATGGTGGCGAGCGCGACGGGGATCTGCAGCCGGGCCTTGAGGGACAGTCCCCTGCCCGCCGGGAGGGAGCCCGCCGCTATCGCCAGGAGGTAGCCGGCCGGGATCACGAAGCCCACCGGCGTGAGCGCCGCGCCCACCACGACACCGGCCGCGATCGCGCAGACGGCGGCCGGCGGGGCCAGGTAGCGCAGGTTGATGGAGCCCTCGTGGTAGCGGGCGACGACATGGCGCCAGCGGCCGTAGTCCTTGTACTGCTTGGCCAGGGCGCGCACGCTCGGGCGCGGACGGTACTGCACCTTCAGTTCGGGCGAGAACCAGATGAGGCCGCCCGCCTCGCGGATGCGGAAGTTCAGCTCCCAGTCCTGGGCGCGGATGAACTCCTCGTTGTAGCCGCCCTGCTGCTCAAGGGCCTCACGCCGGAAGACGCCCAGGTAGACCGTCTCGGCCGGGCCCGCGGCGCCACCGGTGTGGAAGGCCGCGTTGCCGACGCCGATCTTCGAGGTCATGGCGGCGGCGACCGCGTCCTCCCAGGCGTTCTCGCCCTCGGCGTGCATGATGCCGCCGACGTTCTGCGCGCCGGTCTCCGCCAGGAGGCGGACGGCGGTGGCGATGTAGTTCGGCGAGAGCATGCCGTGGCCGTCGACGCGCACCACGACGGGGTGGCGGGAGGCCTTGATGGCGGCGTTCAGCGCCGCCGGGGTGCGCCCGGTGGGGTTGGGGACGGTGTGGACGCGGGGGTCCTCCCGTACCAGCTCGGCGGCGATCTCGTCCGTACGGTCCGTGGACGGGCCGAGCGCGATCACCACCTCCATCTCGCCGTCGTATTCCTGTTCCAGGATGTGGCGGACCGAGTTGCGCAGATGCCGCTCCTCGTTGAGGACCGGCATGATCACGGAGACAGCGGGGTGCGTGGCGTTCATCGTGGTTCACGTTACCGCGAACGGGGGACAGCGTTGCGCGCGGCCGGGGCGGCGCGGGTTGTCGCAGATCGTATGGGCCTACCGTGCCACCTGTCCCCCTTTCGCCCGCGGAGGTCCCCG
>NZ_JBJHPC010000566.1:0-4622 GCF_045257485.1 Streptomyces sp. YS-3
CCCCGCGACGACCTCTACGGCCACCTCGCCACCCGCCTCGGCCTCAGCTCGCCCGCCACCGCCGAACTGCGCTCCGCGGCGGCCGACTTCGTGGCCCGGACGGTCGGCGCCCCCGAGGGTGTGGCCCTGCCCTTCTCCCTCCAGCAGCACTTCCTCGCCTCCTCGTCCGCCATCCAGCAGGGCATCGGCAAGCTCAAGATGGCACTCGAACTCGACGCCACCGACGTCCTGGACCCGATCTGCCTGCAACTCCAGCAGCTGATCCGGCAGACCCCCGTGCCCGAGTCCGTCACCCGGCAGATCACCCAGGCCTTCGCCGTCCCGCCGGACGAGCACGGGCGGCTGGTGGTGCGCTCCTCCTCCAACGCCGAGGACCTGCCCGGATTCTCCGCGGCGGGCGTCTACGACTCGGTCACCACCGTCCACGGCACCGGCGAACTCCTGGACGCGGTACGCCAGGTGTGGGCCTCACTGGTGTCGCCCCGCAGTGTGCGCCTGCGCCACCAGGTCGGGATCTCCCTCGACGACACCTACATGGGCGTGATCATCCAGAAGTACGTGCCCGCCTCCCTCGGCGGCGTCCTGGTGACCTGCGACCCGACCCGCCGCGAGGACTTCCGCAACGTCTACCTCAACTGTTCCCCCGGCTCCCCGGAGCGCGTGGTCGAGGGCTCGGTGCTGCCGCAGCAGTACCTGTACAACGTGGTGGAGGGCGGTGGCCGCACGGTCGCCCTGGGGTCCTGGGGCGACGGGCTGCCCGCCGCCACCCGCGCCCGGCTCGCGGACCTCTCCCTGACCGGACGGCTCCTGCAGTCGCACTTCAGCGGGGACGACCTGGACCGGCCGCTGGACATCGAGTGGCTGATGACGGAGCGGGGCGACTTCCGGCTGGTCCAGATCCGCCCGTACGCGCTGTGAGCGCGGGCCTCGCGGACGCGCCCCCCGGCAAGGGCGCGCTGACCCCCGCCGCGCATCGGATCATCCGCCTCAACTACGGCTTCCAGCTGCTGTTCAACCTGCTGTGGTGGATGCCGGTGTTCTACGCGTACCAGAAGGAGGCCGGGCTCTCCGACGGCCAGATCTTCGGTATCCAGAGCATCTACTACGTGGCCTTCTGCCTGTTCGAGATTCCCACCGGGCTGATCGCGGACCGGATCGGCACCCGCAACTGCCTGCGGGCCGGGGCGGTGGTGATGACGGCGGCGAACCTGGCCCCGGTGGCCGCTGCCTCGTACACCGGCTTCCTGGTCCACTTCCTCGCCATCGCGCTGGGCCGTTCGCTGACCTCGGGAGCGGCGAGCGCCTATCTGTACGACGGGCTGCGGGCGGAGAGGTGCGACGCGCACTATCTGAAGGCGGAGGGCACCGCCCGCGCCCTGGGGCTGGCGGCGAAGGTCGTGTGCTGGCCGCTGGTCGGGCCCCTGATGTCGGTGGCCCACGCGGCCCCGTACGTCCTCAGCGCCGCCAGCGCCGCGGGCTCGCTGGCCTGCGCCGTCGCCCTGCCCCGGCTCGCCGGTACGGGGTCCGGTACGGGCGGTGGTACCGCGAAGGCGGCCGGCCGCGGGGACGGCGGGCGCAGGGGCGGCGCGTTCCTGCGGGACGCGGGCGCGGCGCTGCGCTGCGTCGCGTCCTCGCCGTGGCTCGCCGTGGTGATGGTGCAGGGCGTGGCGGTCTTCACGCTCTCCCGGATCTGCCAGGTCAACCTCTTCCAGCCGATCCTGCTGCACCACGGGGTGGGGGAGGCCTCGCACGGTTCGGTGCTGGCGGCGATGACGGTGGCGGAGGCGGTGGGCTCGGCGCGCCCGCAGTGGCTGAGCCGCCGCCTCCCACCCGTGGCCTGGGTGTCGATCCTCAGCCTGGCGCTGGCGGGCACACTGGCGGCCATGACGCTCGGCGGGCCATGGGCGGTCATCGCCCTGCTCTGCCTGTTCGCCGCGGCGACCGGCTTCGCGTACCCGGTGCAGCGCAAGCTGATGAACGACGCCGTACCCGCCGGCGCCCCGCGCGCCACCCTGCTCTCGATCGAGAGCCTCGTGGACCGCGCGGTGTGCGCCCTGGCGGCGGTGGCGGTGGGCGCCTATGTGTCGGCCGGCCATCTGGACGCCCTGCTCTGGCACAGCGCGCTGGCGACGGTGGTGCTCCTGGGAGTGGTCCAGCTGCTGCTGCGCACCGGCGTCGTGGAGCGGAACCGCGCCGGGGCCGGAGCCCCGGCGGCGGACGCCGGCGGCCGTCCTCCCGGTGACGCGGTACGGGTGGCGGGAGGAGGGGCGCGCAGGCCTGGGCCGGGCCGCTAGCGGCGGTGTGCGCGGACGCCGCTCAGCTCAGCGCGGCCACTGCCGGAGGAGCTCGACGAGCCCGACCGGCAGGAACGCCGGCCGGTGGGGCCGCCCCACCTGGTACGGCAGATATCCCAGCGAGCCGGCGACCCCGACCTCCTCGGCCGTCTCCGCCTGGTAGACGAGCCGGCACCGCCCCGAGTCGGCCTTGGCGCGCTGCCAGAGGGCGGGCGCGGGCTTGCGTTCCGCGTCGGTACGGGGAGTGAGGACCCGGTCGCCGAAGTCGTCCCAGGCGAAGGGCACGGAGTCCCGCCAGGCGGAGTCGACCTCCTTCTTCAGCCTGGCGGCCCGCTCGGCATCGGTCGCGCCCCAGGACGGTGGGACGTTGGTGATCAGACCGATGCCGATGTGGCGCAGGCGCAGCGAGCGCAGATAGGAGGCGGCGCCGGGCTGGTAGCCGATGCCGCCGTCGGCGGCGGTGTGGACGAGGGTCTCACCGAGGTCGAACCAGACGACGGGGCAGGCGCGCGCGGCGCCCGTGGACCCGTCCGTCTGCCCGCCCGGCCGGGCGTCCGTCCGCGTGGATCCGGGGCCGGCCGGGTCGGCGGGCGCTGCCGCGCTCGTGGCCGTGCAGAGCACGGTGGACGCCAGGGCCGCACCGAGCGCGAGGCCCGCTCGGCGGCCCCGGCCGATGGAGGTGGATCGGTTCATGGCGTCGTCACCCTTCTTGTGCGCACAGTGCGTACTAGGAGGATGCGCGATTGTCCGGACCATGACACGCGAAGGCTCGAAATTGCCCAGGGGTGTCCACTGGGACTCAGTCGGCACTCAGGCCCCGCTCCGGGTGGGGGAGGCGGGAAGGTGTTTGGGCACGGCCGCGCCCGACCACCTCCCTGCCCCCACCCTTCATTCAGACGAGTTCGGGCTGAGGTTCCCGAAGGAGCGCAGGGGCGGCTTTCGGCTCCCACTCCTTGGTGGTGCGCAGATACCCGTACACCACCGAGGCCAGCGCGAGAAGGACGAGGGGCCCGAACACCCACGGGTGCGCGGCCATCTTCAGGGGCAGCCAGCGGTAGGACGCGAGGAGCGCGACGAAGACCACCGTGCCGTGGGCGACCAGCTGGACGCCGGACCGGTCCCAGCCGCGGTCGTACGTACGCAGGGCCGCCTCGACGGTGAGCGCGAACACCAGACCGGCGACGAGGTCGACGCCGTAGTGGTAGCCGAACCCGAGCGTGGCGCAGACGGTCGCGACCAGCCAGAACGTCCCCGCGTACCGCATCGGGCGGGGGGCGTTGCGGGAGTGGATGAAGATCGCGGTGGCCCAGGCGGTGTGCAGGCTGGGCATGCAGTTGCGCGGGGTGAGCCCGTCGTACAGCACCGGGTGCGGGGCGGTGATCGGCGCCGGTGTGTGCGGCCACAGGTTGACCACGGCCCACTCCACACCGCCGGTGCCGGAGGCGCCCGGCCCGTAGGCGAAGACCGGTCCGACCACCGGGAAGACCATGTAGACGGCCGGCCCGAGGAGGCCGATCACCAGGAAGGTGCGCACCAGGTGGTGCCGGGGGAAGCGGCGCTCGGCGGCCACGTTGCGCAGCTGGTACACGGCGACGACGATCGCGGCCACCGCGAGCTCGCCGTAGACGAAGTGGAGCAGGTACGAGCCGACCGAGCCACTGGCCTCCACAGCCCGGCCCACCACCCACGAGGGGCTGCCGAGCGCGTGATCGGCCATGGCCACGTACGGGTCGAGCACGGTCGGGCGGCTCTTCGCCGTGATGAACAGCCAGGTGTCACCGATCTTGCGCCCGGTGACCAGCAACAGGCCGAGACCGACGCCCTTGAGCAGCAGGACCCGTTCCGGCCCGGTCCGGCGCGTGATCGCGAAGACCGCGCAGCCGAGCATCACCCACAGCGCGCCGTTGCCGAAGAGATGCCCCTCGGGCACGTTGACGCCCGCCGCCCACCGGCCCAGTACGAAGAGGACATCGATACCGATCGCGGCACCGAGCGCGATGAACCGCTGCCGCCAGGTGAGCACCACCATCATCAACGCCAGCCCGCCGTAGAGCGGCCCCGGCTTGGGCGGGAACACCACCTCCCGCGCCTGGACGGTGATCGGCCCGGCCGCGCCGTAGTGACGCGACATGACCTCCACGCCGATCAGAAACCCAAGGGCGACCACGCCCGCCGTGGCCCACAGCACCACGCGCGGCTGACGCCCGGGGCGCCATGGGGCGGACGTGATGCTGCGGTCTATTCGCGAGGACATCTGCGAGATTATAGGTATCAACGGTTCGGCCGACTTTGCTGGTGCTGAGGGTGGGGCGCCGTCCTCCGCACGGG
>NZ_JBJHPC010000567.1:0-4611 GCF_045257485.1 Streptomyces sp. YS-3
GGATATGGGCGGCCCGGGCGCGGCCACCCGGGCGCCCCGCGCACACCCGAGCGGCTACCGCGCCCGGCCGGTATGCGCGTGGCCGCCTCCCCGGCCGTGCGTCGCCCGGGAAGGACACGGGCAGATTGAGTGCCGCCACGACCGGCGCGCCCCTACCCGGGAGGTCCCGTGACAGCGACGACATCACCGCACGCCTGGCTCCGCCCCACCGCGAGGTTCGCCCTCTGGACGGCGGCCACGCTCGTCGGCACCGCCCTGGTGAGCGCCGCCGCCCTCCTGATGAGCGGCTGGCTCATCGATACCGTGCAGCGGCGCGAGGGCGGTCTCGACCGCGCCGAGAGCCGTAGCCAGATCGGTAACTATTTCGGCGCGGCGAGCGCGGTCTTCTCCGGCCTCGCCTTCCTCATACTGGTGGTGGCGCTGCTGCTCCAATACCAGGAACTGCGTATGCAGCGGCGTGAACTCGCGGACCAGCGCGAGGAACTGTCCCAGTCCCGCCAGGAACTGCACCGCAGTGCGGAGGCCGATATGCGCTCGCTGCATGTGCAGCTGACCCGGATGGCCATGGACGATCCGTCGCTCGCGGCAGTGTGGAACGGCTTTCCGGGTATCCCTCACGAGGAGGCACGACAGTACCTGTTCGCCAACCTGACGTTCGGGCACTTGTTGCTCGCCCGCCAGTGGGGCAGCTATTCGGACGAGGAACTGCGTGTACACGCGCGGTCATTACGGAGCAGCGAGCCCTATCTGCGGTACTGGGAGCTCTCCAGGGACCGGAAATTCGCGCTCCCCGGGGACAGCCACGAAAGGAAATTGGCGGAACTGATCGACGAGGAGATCAGGGCCAACCAGGGGCCGCCCGCTGCCCCACAGTAGTCACAGTCGTACGGGAGAAGAGACATGACCAGCCAGCACAGAAACGGACAGCACGACGGCACGGCGACGACGGCGGCGCTCGCGGCGGGCGCCGTGGCGCTGGCCGCCGCCCTCAGCCTGGCGCTCGGCGCCGGGTTCCACGCGCTCGCCCCGGCGGCCGGCGCGGCCTCCGCCGGCGGTGTCTTCGCCGGGCTCGCGATCGCCGCGGGCGCCGCCGGGCTCGCCCTGCAACAGCGGCTGCTGGCCCGTCGGCTCACCCTGACCCACCAGCACCGGCTCCACTTCGATCTGCTCAGCAAGGCCATCGACGATCCCGAGCTGGCCGCCGTCCTCGACACGTTCGAGGAGGAGGTGCCCCCCGTGAAGCAGCGCCAGTTCCTGTACGCGAACGCCCTCTACAGCAATGTGCTGCACGCCTACCGCACCGGTTCGACGAGCGAGAGCGAGATCGGCGGACATCTGCACGTCATCTGCCGCAGTCCTATTTTCCGCGAATACTGGGAGTTCACGCGCCAGCACCGGGCCGTACTCCAGGAGGGCTCCCAGGAGGCACGCCTGGGACGGCGTGTCGACGAGATCGTGCGAAACATCAGCCAGTTGAGGTAATCCTCATCAATTCCCAGGAGACCTACCGCGACCTGCGCGAGTCTGGTTATCTGTCCTACGTGCCAGACTCCTCCGAGCCATTGGAACGGTCCCTGGTGAATATCGTGCGCAGGGTCGGTGCTTCCCCACGAGAACGCGGCAGCCTGTCGGGGCAGACCTGCCCCGACATCTTCGAGTTGAGCGACGGAAACTTCGCCGTCATCGGTGTCGACATGACCGACAGCCTGGACGGCAAGCTGCCGATCGACGCCGGGCGTGCCGCTTGCGAGCGGATCGTCGTCATCACCCGCGACACGCTGGTGCGTGCCAGGGCGGACATCCCCGAGGCATAAGGAATTGATAACACGCGACCGAGCGCACACAGAAAACTCACAGGAAATTCGTGCCCGAAACCATACGGAGCCGAAACCATACGGCGGTGCCGCGCGGCAGCCGTCCCGTACGGCGTCCTGGTGACCGCCGGCTGGAGCCGGGCACGCTCCGGTACGACCGCACGGGCGTGCCCACGGTACGAACAGAATTCGGAATGCGTCGATCCGCCGTCTACCGTGCATAGGCATGAGTGCCGTCCCCAGCACGCCCCCACCCGGACGGCGGCGGTTCGGCTGGCCCCAGCGCGTCTTCTCCCAGGTGCTGCTGATGCAGCTGGCCATCGCCGCCGGTGTCACCGTGCTCGCGACCGGCCTGTTCCTCGCCCCGCTCAGCCATCAGCTCGACGACCAGGCGATGCGCCGCGCCCTCGCCATCGCCCAGTCCACGGCCGCGCAGCCGCAGCTCGCGGCCGACCTCCTCGCATCCGGGCCCGCCGTCGGCGGCCCCGTGCAGCATGAGGCCGAGCGGATCCGCCGGGCCACCGGCGCCGAGTACGTGGTGGTCATGGACCGGCGCGGGGTGCGCTGGTCGCACCCGGACGGCGACCGGCTCGGCAGGGTGGTCTCCACCGATCCCAGCGAGGCGCTGGCGGGCGAGGACGTCATGGAGATCGACAGCGGCACGCTGGGCCGCTCCGCGCGCGGCAAGGTGCCGCTGCGGGACGCCGACGGGGTGATCGTGGGGGCGGTGTCGGTCGGGATCGAGTACGACAGCGTGCGCGCCCGGCTCCTGGCCGCCATCCCCGGCCTGCTCGCCTACGCGGGCGGCGCCCTCGCGGCCGGCGCGCTCGCCGCGTATCTGATCTCCCGCCGGATCCAGAAGCAAACCCGTGACCTGGCCTTCTCCGATATCTCGGCGCTGCTGGCGGAGCGCGAGGCGATGCTCCACTCGATCCGCGAGGGGGTGGTGGCACTCGACCGGAACGGCCGCGTCCGGCTGCTCAACGACGAGGCGCAGCGGCTGCTCGGGGTCGGCCCCGAGGCCGCGGGGCGTCCCCTGGACGAGGTGCTGGGCGCGGGGCGGACCACGGATGTGCTCGCCGGGCGCGTCTCGGGCACCGACCTGCTGACCGTACGCGGCCACCGCGTCCTGGTCGCCAACCGGATGCCGACCGACGACGGCGGCGCCGTCGCCACCCTGCGCGACCGTACCGAGCTGGAGCGTCTCGGCCGTGAGCTGGACTCCACCCACGGGCTCATCGACGCGCTGCGCGCCCAGGACCATGAGCACGCCAACCGCCTGCACACCCTGCTCGGTCTGCTGGAGCTGGAGATGCACGAGGAGGCGGTCGAGTTCGTCACCGAGGTCGTGGGGGTGCACCGGACCACGGCCGAGCAGGTCACCGAGAAGGTCCGCGATCCGCTGCTCGCGGCGATGCTGGTCGGCAAGGCCACCGTGGCGGCCGAGCGCGCGGTCGCGCTGCGCATCACGCCGGACACCCTGCTCCCGGACCGGCTGATCGACCCGCGCGGGCTCGTCACCGTGGTCGGGAACCTCGTGGACAACGCCCTGGACGCCGCCGCCGGCACTCCGGACGCCTCGGTCCGGGTGACCCTGCGCGCCGAGGGACGTACGGCCGTACTGCGCGTCGTCGACAGCGGCCCCGGCGTCCCCGACGACCAGCGCGAACTGATCTTCACCGAGGGCTGGTCCACCAAGGATCTGCCGTCCCACGGCAAGCGGGGTCTGGGGCTCGCCCTGGTCCGCCGGTTCGCCGAGCGGCAGGGCGGCCACGCACGCGTGGCGGCGGCGCCCGGTGGCGGGGCGGAGTTCACCGTCGTCCTGCCGGAGGCCCTGAGCGAGGCACTGGACGAGGCGATGGGCGAGGCACTGGACGAGGCGATGGACGGTCCCGTACCGGGTGAGGACCGGAACGGTCCCGTACCAGCGGGGGATCCGAGCGGGATCTCCCTGGACAAGGAGTCGCGATGATCGACGTTCTCGTCGTGGACGACGACCGGCGGGTCGCCGACATCAATGCCGCCTACGTCGGGAAAGTTCCCGGCTTCCGGGTGGTGGCGACGGCGCACTCGGCCGCGGAGGCGCTCACGCTCCTCACCGAGCGCCCCGTCGATCTGGTCCTGCTGGACCACTATCTGCCGGACGAGAACGGCCTCGCCGTCGTACGCGAGCTGCGCCGCCTCGGCCGCCACACCGACGTGATCATGGTGACGGCCGCCCGTGACGTGGCCACCGTCCAGGCCGCGATGCGCCAGGGCGCACTCCAGTACCTCGTCAAGCCGTTCACCTTCGCGGGGCTGCGCACCAGACTGGAGGCGTACGCCGCGCTGCGCCGCACCCTGGACGGCGGCGGCGAGGCGGAACAGGCCCAGGTGGACCGGATCTTCGGCGCCCTCTCGGTCTCCGCCGAGCCCGACCTGCCCAAGGGCCACTCCCCCACCACGGCCGAGCTGCTGCGGCAGGTACTGCTCGCGGCCGAGGGTCCGCTCTCGGCCCAGGAGATCGCCGAGCGGGCGGGGGTGAGCCGGCAGACGGCCCAGCGCTATCTGAAGCTTCTGGAGCGGACGGGCCGGGTGCGGCTCGGCCTGCGCTACGGCGAGACCGGCCGCCCCGAGCACCGCTATACGTGGGCGGCGACCGGCCACTGACCCACGCGGCTCGCCCATCCGCCACCGGGTTGACGGATGCGGCGGCGCCCGTACGCCTGTGCGCCCCCGGCGGGACGGCAGCCCGGCCAGGACCGCCAGGACCGCCAGGCCGCCAGAACCACCAAGGGGTTCCGCCCGCCCGCTACAC
>NZ_JBJHPC010000568.1:0-4596 GCF_045257485.1 Streptomyces sp. YS-3
GAGGGGGGCCGTGGGGCCCGCGGAGTCGAGCGCCTCGGGGGAGCCGGGCACGGCGCAGATGTCGATTACTTCCGGGCCCATCGGCACACCGGGCGCGGGGACGCTCTTCATGAGCGTGAGCACCTGCACCTTTGAGCTGCCCTGTTCTGCGGACATGCCACCCCCTTGAGGTCGCGGACGGTCGCGGTGGCCACGACCATCGGAGGAACGCAGCCTCCACCTGAATACCGGAGGCGGAGCTGCGGCAAACGCGGTTCCTGCAGAATGTCACATGTCGGCAACGCGCTGTAGTGACATGTCGACAAGTCCGGGGCGGATACGCGCAGTTAGCAGGGGGTGGGCCGATTTCACCGCCGGATTGTTCACCCAAAGGTGGATCACCCGATCCGGTTACGCCTCGATTCGATTTGCGGATCGCAATCGGGCGAAGCTCCTGGCTAGCAGCCTGGACACATGCATCTGGGACACGCCCAGCTCCTGGCTGATCTGGGACTGCGTCAGATTGCTGTAGTAGCGCAGCATCAGGATCCGCTGCTCGCGTTCGGGCAGTTGTACGAGGAGGTGGCGGACCAGGTCCCGGTGCTCCACGCCCGCCAGCGCCGGGTCCTCGTACCCCAGCCGGTCGAGCAGGCCCGGCAGGCCGTCGCCCTCCTGGGCCGCCTCCAGCGAGGTCGCGTGGTAGGAGCGGCCCGCCTCGATGCAGGCGAGCACCTCGTCCTCGCCGATCTTCAGCCGGTCGGCGATCTCGGCGGTCGTCGGGGAGCGGCCGTGAAGGGTCGTCAGGTCCTCGGTGGCCCCGTTGACCTGCACCCACAGCTCGTGGAGGCGGCGCGGGACGTGGACGGTGCGGACGTTGTCGCGGAAGTACCGCTTGATCTCGCCCACCACCGTCGGCATGGCGAAGGTGGGGAACTGCACCCCGCGCTCCGGGTCGAAGCGGTCGATGGCGTTGATCAGACCGATCGTGCCGACCTGGACCACGTCCTCCATCGGCTCGTTGCGGGAGCGGAACCGCGCCGCCGCGTACCGCACCAGCGGCAGGTTCGCCTCGATCAGCGCCCCGCGCACCCGGTGGTGCTCCGGTGTGCCCGGCTCCAGGCACTTGAGCTGCCCGAAGAGCACTTGGGTGAGCGCCCGGGTGTCCGCTCCCCGGGTGCTGGTGCGTACGGGAGCCCGGTGGCCCTCGGCGGCCTCCTGGGGCTCGTTCTGGGGCGGCACTTGAGGTGCGGTACTGGCCGGCACGGTCAACGCCACCCCTTTGAGGTCACTGCGTGGTCAAGGTCGCGGTCAACTTCGGTCGAACCATCGTCGACTCATCCGTCAAAAGCGGTCATAGCATCACAAGACATGTCCACTGTGTGCAAGCACCGTATAACCACGTGTTGGGGGCAAGTTGGACAGGGGGCCCGCGCGGTGCCCGTCCCCGGGTACGCGAAAGGCCCCGCACCCGGTGGTGCGGGGCCCTGCGGCGCGACGGCTCAGAACGGGTAGTCGGCGATCACCCACGTGGCGAACTCGCGCCACTGCGCGGCTGCCGCCCGGTGGGCCGGGTGCTCCAGGTACCGCTTGAGCGCGTCCGCGTCCTCGACCGCCGAGTTGATGGCGAAGTCGTACGCGATGGGCCGGTCGGTGATGTTCCAGGCGCACTCCCAGAACCTCAGCTCGGGGACGAGCCCGTCCAGTTCCCGGAACGCCTTCACTCCGGCGGCCACCCGCGCCTCGTCGCGGGCCACGCCCTCGTTGAGCTTGAAGAGGACCAGATGGCGGATCATGTGTGCTCCTTGCCGTACGTACGTGTCAGCGCCCCGCCGATCGTACGAGCGGCCCGGTGCGGCTCAGCGGACCAGTTCGGTCATGAACTGGCCAATGCCCTTGGCGGCGGAGGAGATCCCCACGAACCCCGTCTGGACCATCCCCGCGGCCTCCACGGGCGAGGTGATGATCGTGTACAGCACGAAGACGACCGCGCAGTAGAGCAGCACCTTCTTCACGTCCACGTGCGTGCACCCTCCCCCGGCTCCCCTGTGCGCTCGCGTGAGTCTAACCAACACCCGTTCCCCCGTCCCCACCCTGTTCGCAAGGACCCACAAGGACTCACAGGGATCGCGGGCATCAGGGGTCACGGGAGGGGATCACGGAGACGCAAGAAGGGCCCCGACGCTGTCGGGGCCCTTCTGAGAGCGGTAGCGGAGGGATTTGAACCCTCGGTGACTTGCGCCACACTCGCTTTCGAGGCGAGCTCCTTCGGCCGCTCGGACACGCTACCGAGAGAGAGCTTAGCCCAAGGTGGCCCGTGGTTTGAAATCCGTATGCGGCGGTCGGGGTGAGACGTGGGTCACGGGCCGTCCCCAGGCCCTTCGCGGGCCGGCCGGCGCCCCCTCAGCGCTCCCGGAAGAACGCCGTCAGCTGACGGGAGCACTCCTCTTCCAGGACGCCCTGGATCACCTCGGGGCGGTGGTTGAGCCGCCGGTCGCGCACCAGGTCCCACAGGGACCCGGCCGCGCCCGCCTTCTCGTCGCGCGCCCCGTACACGACCCGTTCGACCCGGGACTGCACCAGCGCGCCCGCGCACATGACGCACGGCTCCAGGGTCACCACGAGCGTGCAGCCGGTCAGCCGCCACTCGCCGGTCCTTTCGGCCGCCCGCCGGAGCGCGACGATCTCCGCGTGCCCCGTGGGGTCGCCGGTGATCTCGCGCTCGTTGTGGGCGGTCGCCAGCACCTCGCCGGCCGCGGACAGCACGACGGCGCCGACCGGCACGTCACCGGCCAGCGCGGCCCGCCCGGCCTCCCCGAGGGCGGTGCGCATCGGCTCCGCCCAGGGGTCGCGTACGGGATCGTGCGCCTCGGCCACTAGCGCACGGCCTCCAGCACCTCGGCCGCTCCCAGCACGTCGGCGATCTCCACCAGCGCGTCCGAGTCGAGCGTGAGCAGCTGGCCCTCGCTCACACCGAGGTCGGCGAGGATCGCGGTGTCCCCGAGCGGGCCCGCGGGCACCGGGTCGAGGGCCTCCACGGCTTCGTCGTCCGGGTCCTCCTGTTCTTCGAGGTCGCCGTCCTCCGTGCCGTCGAGGTCCAGCGCGTCCAGATCGACGACGTCGTCGTCGGCGGCCGGATCCCGGCCGAGCAGTTCGTCGGTGAGGAGGATCTCCCCGTACGAGGAACGGGCGGCGGCTGCGGCGTTGGAGACATAGATGCGCGGGTCCTCCTCGCCGTCCACCCGAACGACGCCGAACCAGACATCCTCCTGCTCGATGAAGACGAGCACCGTGTCGTCGGCCCCGTCGGCCGTGGCCTCCCGGGCCAGGTCGGCGAGATCGGCGAGGGTCTCCACATCGTCGAGCTCCGTGTCGCTCGCTTCCCACCCGTCTTCGGTGCGCGCGAGCAGTGCGGCGAAGTACACCGTGACTCTCCCACTGGTCATAGGCGTGCCGGTTGGGGGTCCCCCCGGCCGTGGCTTCCCTGGAATCGTTGCAGAAACAACGCCGTTGCGAGAGTTCTTCCGCGGTTGCGTTTCTCCTGGCGCTTCGCTGGTCCGGTTCTCAGGTCACCAGCGGAAGGTTCGCATGCGCATGGCCTGGCGCATACGGGCCGCGCGGGCGCGGCGGGGCTGGACACGGTCGCGGAGGGCCTTGGCCTCGTGCAGTTCGCGCAGGAACTGGGCGCGTCGGCGCCGCCGCTCGGCGTCCGTCTCGGGCCGCGCGTCGACCGTTTCGTCCCTGCCGTCCTGCTTGTCCGTCATGAGTGGGCACCGCCCCGGGGTGTGTCAGTCCCTCCCACCTTCCCCCGGGTGGGTGGTTTGATGCCAGCGCTCACGGCGCGGGCGGGCCGTCGGCCCGGTTACTGTGGAGTTATGCGTCTCCACGTCGTCGACCACCCCCTGGTCGCCCACAAGCTCACCACTCTGCGCGACAAGCGCACCGACTCGCCGACCTTCCGGCGCCTCGCCGACGAGCTGGTCACCCTGCTCGCGTACGAGGCCACGCGCGACGTGCGCACCGAGCAGGTCGACATCGAGACCCCGGTGACCCCGACGACGGGCGTGAAGCTGTCGCACCCGCGTCCGCTGGTCGTCCCGATCCTGCGGGCGGGCCTCGGCATGCTGGACGGCATGGTGCGTCTGCTGCCGACCGCCGAGGTGGGCTTCCTGGGCATGATCCGCAACGAGGAGACCCTGGAGGCCTCCACGTACGCGACGCGTATGCCGGAGGACCTCTCGGGCCGCCAGGTGTACGTCCTGGACCCGATGCTGGCCACGGGCGGCACGCTGGTCGCCGCGATCAAGGAGCTCATCCGGCGTGGCGCGGACGACGTGACGGCGGTCGTCCTGCTGGCCGCGCCCGAGGGCGTCGAGGTCATGGAGCGCGAGCTGGCGGGGACGCCGGTGACGGTGGTGACGGCGTCGGTGGACGAGCGGCTCAACGAGCACGGGTACATCGTGCCCGGGCTCGGGGACGCGGGGGACCGCATGTACGGGACGGCCGTCTAGCCGGCCTGGTTTCTCCCGGGGGCACAGCCCCCACAGGCCCCCCGGCCGCCCGTCGGCCCGGGGGTCTTCTGCTGCCCGGCCTCCCCCGGGCGCGGGAGCGGCCGGGAGG
>NZ_JBJHPC010000569.1:0-4593 GCF_045257485.1 Streptomyces sp. YS-3
GGCGGGAGGTCCGTTTGGGCAGGCGGGAGCGCCGATGAGGCCCCGCGCCGGGACCGTCGGAGGGCTACGACTCCCCCTCGTACGTGACGTGCGTCCTATGGGACGAGTCACCTTCGGGGTGCCCGATTTTCACCAAGAGTGACGGAATGTACCCTTTTGAGGAGTGGGTGAGGCGGGGTGATCCCCTCGAAATCAGAGGAAAACGACGGCCCGGACGCCACCCTTCGCTGGTCCCGGGCCGCCGCACCGTCTGGCCGCGTCGCTCGGGTGTCCCGATGGACACGGCGTCCAGGGCGAGGAGTCCCGCCGCGTTCAGTGCGCGGTGGGGCCCACGGACGGCAGATATCGCGGTGCGCGCCAGGCCCGCAGCTGTCGCTCCACGGCTGCTCCCAGCGACAGCAGGGATGCGTCCTGGTGGTGGCCCGCGGTCAGCAGGAGACCGATCGGGAGTTCGCCCACGGACCCGGCGGGCACCGAGAGCGAGGGGTACCCGGCCACGGCCGCCGGGGTGGAGGACGGGATCACGTCGTTGTCGCCGCGTGCGCAGTCGGTCGTCCAGGCCGGCGGGTTCGTCGGCGCGGCGATGGCGTCCAGGTGGTGGGCGGCCAGCGTCTCGTCGACCGAACGCCGGGAGAGGTCCGTCAGCTCCGCACGCGTGGCGCGGTATCCGGGGTCGGTGGTGGGCGGGGCCGCGAGGGACTGCTCGAACAGTTCCTGTCCGGCGAAGCAGGTCTGTTCCCGGGGATGGGTGCGGTTGAACGCGATCAGGGCGGCGAGGTCCCGGGGCCCCTGGCGCGTACGGAGGTAGGCGTCGATGTCCCGGTGGAACTCACTGAGCAGCGCGGGGAATTCGAGCTGGGCCAGCCGGTCCTGGTACGGGAGCGTCACCTCGACGACCTCGGCGCCGGCGGCGCGCAGTCTCCCCGCGGTACGGGTCATCACGGCGTCGACTTCGGGTCCGAGCGAGGGCAGCCTCCACAACCCGATGCGCTTGTTCCGCAATCCTCCCTGACGGCCCGCCGGTTCACCCTGCCTTGTCACCTGTCGGCCCGGTGCGTCGGCGCCCGTCCGGCCCGGAAGGCCCGTGAGGCGATCGCCGGTGAGCACGGACAGCGTCAGGGCGGTGTCGATGACGTTGCGGGCCATGGGCCCGGCGGTGTCCTGTTCGGCGGAGATCGGCACCACGCCCCGCGGGCTGACCAGCCCGAGGCTCGGCTTGAAGCCGACCACTCCGTTCATCCCCGCCGGGCACACGACGGAGCCGTCGGTCTCGGTGCCGATCGCCACCTGGGACAGCGACGCGGCGAGCGCGGCGGCCGAGCCGGCCGAGGATCCGCACGGATTGCGGTCGAGTACGTACGGGTTGTTCGTCTGCCCGCCCACGGCCGACCACCCCGAAGTCGGCTTGGCCGCGCGGAAGTTTGCCCACTCCGACAGATTGGTCTTGCCCAGGATCACCGCTCCGGCCTGCCGCAGCCGGGTGACCAGGGCCGCGTCCTGGCCGGGTGCTTTGCCCGCAAGCGCCAGCGACCCGGCCGTGGTCGGCAGGTCCCGGGTGCCGACGTTGTCCTTGAGCAGCACGGGGATGCCGTCCAGCGGCCCGCGCAGCCGGCCGCCGCGCTGCCGGGCGTCGCTGGCGGCGGCCTGCCGCAGGGCCGAAGGATCGGTGTACAGCACGGCGTGGATCTTCGGATCGATGCTCTCGATACGCCGCAAGTACGCCCGGGTCAGCGCCAGCGACGTCAGGGCCCCCTTCTCCCTGCCGGTCTGTAACTCCGGGATCGTCACCGTGTCGAGGTCGATCCCCTCAAGAACCGCCACCCGGCGCGACGGCTGGTCCGCCGCGCCGACACCCTGCGCGCTCGACCCCGGCGCGCCCGCCAGCAGCGCTCCCGCGGTTACGGCGGCGATCAGTGCACCAACTCTGCTCAGTGTCATGGCAGACAGCGCACTACACCCCCACCTCGGGGCGCAAGAGCCGTCCCGGCCCGGTCCCCTGCCCCGAAGGGCGGTCAGCGCGTGCCGGGGGTATGTACGTCAGCGGGCGCGGCGGATTCGGATCGGGCCGCGTGCCCGGGTCGGCTCGACGGGGCGCCCACCCTGGGTGATCTCCACCTCGCCCGCCGCGACCAGTCGCCCGGCCGCGCGCCGGGCCGGTTCCATCAGGGCGCGCCAGCCGTCGTCGTCCCCGCCGTACACCGCCCGCGCGGCGTCGGAGGGGCAGATCGTCGCGGTCGCGCCACGACGTTCCAGCAGTTCCAGGATGGCGCGTTCCAGACGCCGGCCGGTCTGCCGTTCGGCCTCGGTCACTCCCCCAGTGTGGCAGCCCGGCGGTGCCGTGGGCGGGAGGGGCGCGGGCGGAGCTGAACAGGCGGCGGCCTCACCCGTTTGGGCTAATCAGGGCGACGCACGCCACCTACCGCACAAGGCTGGAAGGGGAGGCCCGGCGCCATCGCCAACGAGCGTACGGGAGGTGCCCGCCATGCGCGCCGAGACACGTCCGGCCGGCACACCCGGTACGACGGGGACGATCGCCGGGGCCATCCCGTAGGAACCCCGATCGTGCGGGACCGCCCTGTGCACGACGCGTCCCGCACGGGGAAGCATCCTCACCCTGAAGATTTCAACTGGAGGTTGTCATGCGTATGCGCATCCTCGCCGCTGCCACCCTGACCACAGTTCTCACCCTGGCGGGAGCGGGTACGGCCCTCGCAGCAGACCCAGGCCCCGACACAACGACCGGCGTGGCCAGCAACTCGCCCGGCCTCCTTTCCGGCGACGTGATCCAGGTGCCGATCCACATCCCGGTCGCCGTGTGCGGCGACACCATAGATGTCATCGGTCTCCTCAACCCCGCGAGCGGGAACAGCTGCACCAACGGCTAGGCACCACACCCCGCCATCTCCCGAAGGACGGGGCGTGACACCCGGCCTGGGGCAAGTCCGACGGGCCGTAGACGCCCGGGGCTTGTCCCGGCTGGCACGAGAGGGCGGCCGGCACGACCAGGCCGCCGCTCCCCACACGGAACGGGGGACGGGCCGGTAGGCCGGCCCACGCCCCATCCCTGCGCCGACCACGGCTGTACCGGGCCTGTCCCGCGGATCACGCCAGGCGCAGGTCGATCCAGGGCACGGTGTCGCCCTCGCGCAGCAGATACCTTTCGAGCTCGACGAAGCCCTGCTGTACGGCGAAGCGCAGCCCGTCCTCGTTGGAGCCCAGTACCACGGTCTCGATCAACTGCGCGTCCAGCGCCCGGGCTTGGGCGAGGGCGCGCTCGTAGAGCCGGGTGCCGAAGCCACGGCGGCGGTGCTCGGGCAGGACGCGGGCGATGACCGTCGCGGTGGCGGCGTTGTCCGCGGTGGGCGGCCGTACGGTGGTGCAGCCGATGAGGACGTCCCCGAGGTACGCGACCTCCATGACGTTGCGGTTGGTGCGGGCGCGGACGTCGTCGAGCGACAGCGGGTCGCCGGGGATGATCAGGTTGTGGACGTACTGCCAGTCCCGGATCGAAGCGTCGTCGTTCACCGGTTGGTTACGGAGGTCGTTCATCGGCCCAGCAAACCGACGGCTGGCGTGCGCGTCAACCACGATTGCCGCCACTGCCCGTCGCACGGGCGCCTCGCTCAGGGCCTCGCTCAGGTCTGGAAGTAGCGCGTGAAGGCCGTGGCATCGGTGCCGAGGACGTCACCGAAGGGGGCGTCGAGTTCGCGGATGAGCAGGACGAGGAAGGTGATGAGCCCGGCCAGGCCCATGACCATGATGATGTGCGTGAAGCTGCGCCGGATCCCGAAGATGAACATGAACGCGACCGTCAGCACTCCCCCCAGGATCAGACCGAGCCAGAGGACGGGGGACAGGCTGCTCTGGGCGTCGGCCTCGCGTCCGCGCCGCGCCTCGTCGAGTGTGCCCAGCTGCGAGAGGAGTTCCTGAGCGGCGAGCTGCTGGGTGACCGTCGCCGTGGCCGGAAGCCGGCTCGCCGCGCGCAGTTGGTTCAGTAGCGACCAGCCCTCCGGGCCAAGGTCCTGACCGTCCGTCATCCGGGGCCACTCGACGGTGACGACCTGATGTGCGTACTGCGCGGAGAGGGTACGCACCTGCCCCCGCTCCTGCTCCGGCAGCGCCTCGGCGACCAGGTACGTCTCGTGCAGGGCACTGGCCTCCGCCTGTACGTGGGAGGAGGCGCTGCTGCTCGTCCCCCATACGGACACCAGGGCCAGCCCCAGCACGAGCGCGTAGAGGACGCCGACCATCATCGAGATGTACTCGGCGACGTCTTCGCGCGGCTCCTCGTCGGGGCTCGGCGGGAAGAGGCGCCCCTTCACCACGACCACCGCGGCGGCGAGCATGGCCACCCCGAGAACAATCACGAGGCTTTGCAGGGTGTCAAACACGGGGATCCCTCCGGATCACGGGGTGGATCAGGGGCGGCGGGAGCCCAACAGCGCCGCCGCGAGCGCGGCGGGGATGAGGAGGAGGAGCAGGACGACCACGACGGACAGGCCGGAGATCTCCCGGGACTTGCGCCGCACCCTGGCCAGGACCGAAGCCTCCTCGCCGCGGTTCTCGTGGGTACGGGGCGGCACGGGCCGGGTG
>NZ_JBJHPC010000570.1:0-4563 GCF_045257485.1 Streptomyces sp. YS-3
CCCCAGCCTCCCCCGCAGCCCGCACGCGTGCAGCAGGTCCACCAGCTCCGCCCCCGACACCAGCGTCAGCGGCTTGCCCTGCGCGAAGGCGTACGAGCCGGGGCCGAAGCCCGAAGTCGTCACCAGGACGCCCTTGTTGGCGCCGGCCGCCTGGACCGTGCCGTACAGATCGCGGACCGCGGTGGGCGGGACCGTGTTGCGGTAGCGCTTGACCTGGACGATGATCCGGCCGCCGCTGATCGGGTCGGGGTCCACCGCCTCCACGTCCACGCCGCCGTCGTTGGAGCGCTGGGTGGTCACCGCGTCCATCCCGCGCGCCCGGAACAACTCCGCCACCAGCGACTCGAACACGATCGGGTCCATCACGAACAGGTCCGGATCCTCGTCGGAGTCCGCGCCATGGGTGAGCACCCCCGTGCCGATCTCCCCCGGCCGGCGCACCGCGGCCACCGCCGCCCGCTGGTCGGGGCGGGCCGACAGCCGGCCGCGCACCGCCTCCACCAGGCAGTCCACCGCGCTCACCTGCGTCAGGTCCAGGCCCTGGAAGGTCGCCCGGTCCACCATCACGGAGGCCAGCACGATCTCCGCGCGGCGGCCGGTCGCCGGGTCCACGTCGTCCACGAAACCGTTGAGCGCCACCGCGTCCAGTACGCCGTACTCGTCCGCCGCGAACAGGTCCCGCACCACCAGCAGCACGCTCTGCGCCAGCGCGTCCCGGTACAGCGCCCGCCGCTGGGTCAGCGGACGTGCCGACTCGCGCTCCTCGTCCGTACTGGCCACGTACCGTACGGACTTGGCGGCGGGGACGATGTCGAAGGCGGGCAGCTCCCAGTCCAGCACCAGCTGACGGGCGCCCCGGTCGTACGCGCAGGACAGCTGCCGCGGGAAGCCCTCGGGCCAGGCGGAGGCCGCGTACAGGGCCGCGGAGAAGTACTCGACGACCGCGTCCGGCTCGCCCGCGCCCAGACCGGCCACCAGGTCGGCCACGCCCGCGTTGTGGCCCCGGACCTCCGCGAGCCGCTCCCGCGCCCAGGACTCGTACCGCTCGCGGTGGTCGGCGAGTCGGCGGCGGCGCTCGGTCTCGGCGAGCTGCGCCGCGTCCCAGTCCCGCCGGTAGGCGGCCTGGGCCTCCTGCTGGGCGCGGCGGCCCGTCCAGCCGCCGCGGGCCTCGTAGCGCGCCGGGTCCGGCATCGGCACCGGCTGCGCCAGCGGCCCCGGGGAGAACGGCTCGACGCTCTCCTCGCGCAGCAGCGCAGCCGTACGGAACGGGGGCTGTGCGCACCCCGCCGCCAGCAGTCCGGTCAGCGCGTCCACGCGCGCGTCCAGCTCCTGTGTGCGCTGCCGGGCGTCCGCCTCCCGGCTCTGGCGGTAGGCGGCCCGCTGTTCGCGGTGGACCCGCGCGGCGTCCCTCTCGTACTCGCGCTGCCGGCGGTCCATCAGCCGCTGCTGCTGGACCGCCGCCCGGTGCTGGGCCTCCCGCTGGCGCTGCTGCTGGCGCTGCGCCTCTGCCCACACCCCGGCCAGCCCACTGGAACGACGACTCATACGGCTCCCCCGGCCCCTTTCCCACACACCCCTGGAGACACGATTGTCCCGGACCAGAAAGGTCCGGGACACGGTGTGACGCGGTGTTTCGGTGGAGCCGCCTGTCGGAATCGAACCGACGACCTCAAGATTACAAGTCAAGCGCTCTAGCCAACTGAGCTAAGGCGGCAGCACGTGCGCCGGGCCCGCGCACGCGAGGCGCCCCCACCTCGCGGCGAGGGCTCCCTCACTCTACACAGAGCACGATCGGGGCCTCCACGAAGTTCCCCTCCCGCACCTGCTGACAGATCCGACAGCGCCGGGTAGCGTCTCGTGCAGCCCACTCAGGTGGACTACACCACTTCTCCCTCTACTCGGATCGTCCGGCACGTTCCTGCCGGTGAAGGGACAGGTCTCCCATGGCCACTGTCACGTTCGACAAGGCGACCCGGATCTACCCGGGCTCCACCAAGCCCGCGGTCGACGGGCTCGAGATCGAGATCGAGGACGGCGAGTTCCTCGTCCTCGTCGGCCCCTCGGGCTGCGGCAAGTCCACCTCCCTGCGGATGCTCGCGGGCCTGGAGGACGTCAACGGCGGAGCCATCCGCATCGGTGACCGCGATGTCACCCATCTCCCGCCCAAGGACCGGGACATCGCCATGGTGTTCCAGAACTACGCGCTCTACCCGCACATGACGGTCGCCGACAACATGGGCTTCGCGCTCAAGATCGCCGGAGTCAACAAGGCGGACATCCGTAAGAAGGTCGAGGAGGCGGCGAAGATCCTCGACCTCACCGAGTACCTGGACCGCAAGCCCAAGGCCCTCTCCGGTGGTCAGCGCCAGCGCGTCGCCATGGGCCGCGCCATCGTGCGCGAGCCGCAGGTCTTCCTCATGGACGAGCCGCTGTCCAACCTCGACGCCAAACTCCGCGTCTCCACCCGTACGCAGATCGCCTCGCTCCAGCGGCGCCTGGGCATCACCACGGTGTACGTCACCCACGACCAGGTCGAGGCCATGACCATGGGCGACCGCGTGGCGGTCCTCAAGGACGGTCTGCTCCAGCAGGTCGACTCGCCGCGCAACATGTACGACCGCCCGGCCAACCTCTTCGTCGCCGGCTTCATCGGCTCGCCCGCGATGAACCTGGTCGAGGTCCCGATCACCGACGGCGGTGTGAAGTTCGGCAACAGCGTGGTCCCCGTCAGCCGCGAGGCGCTGTCCGCGGCGGCCGACAGGGGCGACCGCACGGTGACGGTCGGCGTCCGGCCCGAGCACTTCGACATCGTGGAGCTGGGCGGCGCCGCTGCCTCGTCCGTGGCGTCCCTCTCCAAGGAGTCCGACGCCGAGCCCGCGGGCCTCGCGGTCACGGTGAACGTGGTGGAGGAGCTCGGCGCCGACGGTTACGTGTACGGCACGGCCGAGGTCGGCGGCGAGCAGAAGGACCTCGTGGTCCGGGTGAACGGCCGCTCGGTCCCGGAGAAGGGCTCCCAGCTCCACGTGGTCCCGCGGCCCGGCGAGACGCATGTCTTCTCGACCTCGACGGGCGAGCGCCTCAGCGACTGACGTACGGCGGCACGTCAGCCGGCCCCGCACCCACCTACCGGGGTGCGGGGCTTTTCCCTGCCCGCGGCCCGGCCCGCCCGCTGTCACCTGTCGACAAATACCCCGGCAGACCGGCCATTTCGAACAGCGTTCGTCAACACGGGATTCGAAACGCCGCCTCGAACCATCCCCCGACCGGGTGACTAAATGTCGCCAAATCATTACCCCCCGCTACGCTCGCCTCCGTGACGCACACAGCCCGCCGAATCGGCCGCACCCTAGCTCTCGTCCTGCCCGTCGTCCTCGTCCTCTCCGGGACGCTCGCGGTCACCCGGGTCAACTGGGCCGGGACCAGCGACTCGCAGCTGCTGACCGCCTCCTCCCAGGACGTCTCCGTACGCGCGAAGCCACGCGCCCCGCAGGACCTCCTGCGCGACGCGCTCCTCGTCGAGCTCCAGGAGAAGGGCCCCGGGACCGCCCTCACCCACCTCCAGCGCGAGGTGGAGCAGCGCCCCTCGCTCGCCAAGCACTGCATGTCGATCGCGCGTGCGCTGGGCCGGGCCGCCGTGGAGCAGTACGGCCCCGCCAAGGCCCAGTCGTACGCGCGCCCGGTCTGCGACACGTCCTTCGCCTCGGGCGTGGCCCAGGAGTCCTGAGCGCGGGCAGCCCGGCCGTACCGCATCCGGTTCACGGCATAGGGTTCACCGCATGACTGCGAGCACGACTTCGACCTTCCCGACGCAGGCCGTGGTCCTGGCGGGCGGCCAGGGCTCACGACTGCGTCCGTACACCGACGACCGCCCCAAGCCGATGGTCGAGATCCCGGGCACCGGGACCCCGATCATCGGCCATCAGCTTGCCTGGCTCGCGGCGGAGGGCGTCACCGACGCCGTGATCTCCTGCGGCCATCTCGCCGGCGTGCTCCAGGAGTGGCTGGACTCGGCGGACCTTCCGCTGCGCGTCACGACGGTGGTCGAGAGCGAGCCGCTGGGGCGCGGGGGCGGCCTCAAGTACGCGGCGGCGCACCTGCCGCACGGCGACCAGCCGTGGTACGCCACGAACGGTGACATCTGGACGCGGTTCTCGCTGCGCGAGATGGCTTCCTTCCACGGGGAGCGCGACGCGACGGCCACGCTGGCGCTGGCCCGTCCCCGTATCCCGTGGGGCGCGGTCGAGACGGACGCCTTCGGCCACATCACGGACTTCATCGAGTCCCCGCCGTCGCCGTATCTGATCAACGCGGGCGTGTACGTGTTCTCGTCCGCCTTCACGGGGCTGCTCCCCGACCGGGGCGACCACGAACGCACCACGTTCCCGCGCCTGGCCCGCGAGCGCCGCCTGGCCGGTTTTCCGCTGCCGCACGGGGCGTACTGGCGGGCGATCGACACGGCGAAGGACTTGACGGAGGCGGCAAAGGAACTGGCGGCGGCGCGCCACTGAGGTCTGTTGTTTTGCCCCACCCCGCCCCTTCCCTTAACCCTCCGGGGGTGGGGAA
>NZ_JBJHPC010000058.1:0-20798 GCF_045257485.1 Streptomyces sp. YS-3
CAAGAAGGGCAACGAGGCCGACCCGCGGATCAAGAAGCTCGCCGAGCTCCTCAACTCCGCCGAGGTCAAGAAGTTCATCCAGGACAAGTACCAGGGCTCGGTCGTCCCGGCCTTCGGCGCCGTCAAGTCCTGACCCCGGCCGGTCAGTTCCGGCCACCGTCCACGGGCCCCGCGCACCGGTCGGTGTGCGGGGCCCGTGGACGGTGGCCGGAACTGACCGGCCGGGGTCAGGACTTGACGGCGCCGAAGGCCGGGACGACCGAGCCCTGGTACTTGTCCTGGATGAACTTCTTGACCTCGGCGGAGTTGAGGAGCTCGGCGAGCTTCTTGATCCGCGGGTCGGCCTCGTTGCCCTTCTTGACGGCGAGGAAGTTGGCGTACGGGTTGCCCTCGGCCTTCTCCAGGACGAGCGCGTCCTTGGCGGGGCTGAGCTTGGCCTCGATGGCGTAGTTGCCGTTGATGACGGCCGCGTCGACGTCGTTCAGGGCGCGGGGCAGCGTGGCGGCCTCGATCTCCTTGAACTTCAGGCCCTTGCTGTCCTTGATGTCGGAGAGCTTGGCGGAGGTGCCGACGCCGTCCTTGAGGGTGATCAGGCCGTTGCCCGCGAGCAGTTGCAGCGCGCGGCCCTCGTTGGTGGTGTCGTTGGGCACCGCGATCGTCTGGCCGGAGGCGATGCCCTTCACGGACTTGGTCTTCTTGGAGTAGAGGCCGAGGGGCTCCAGCTCCACGTCGACCACCGGGACGATGGTGGTGCGGTTCTTCTTGTTGAAGTCGTCGAGGTAGGGCTTGTGCTGGAAGAAGTTGGCGTCGACCTGGCCCTGCTGGGTGGCGGTGTTGGGCAGGACGTAGTCCGTGAACTCCTTCACCTCCAGCTTGAGTCCGGCCTTCTCCGCCAGGTTCTTCTTGACGAAGTTCAGGATGTCGGCGTGCGGGGTCGGGGAGGCCGCGACGACGAGCGTCTGGGACGGGTCGGCCGAAGCGCCCTTGGCGGACGAGGACTTCGGGTCGGAGGAGGTGCCGCAGGCGGTCAGGCCGAGAGCGAGGGCGGCGGTGGCGGCGGCAGCCGCGGTGAGCTTGATGTTCTTACGCACGAAAAGTGCCTCTTTCTGGTGGTGCGGTGGGTCGCCCGGACAAGGAGTGCGGGCTCTGGTGGAGAGGAGGTCAGGAGGTGCGGCCCCGGCGGGCCAGCAGGCGTACGGCGCCGTCGCCGATCAGCTGGACCACCGTGACGATGGCGATCAGCACTCCGACGGTGACGAGCATGAACGGGGTCTCGAAGCGCTGGAAGCCGTAGGTGATGGCCTTGGAGCCGAGGCCCTCGCCGCCGACCGCGCCGGCCATCGCCGAGTAGCCGACGAGGGTGATCACCGTGGTGGTGAGCGCGGCGATCAGTGAGGGCAGGGCCTGCGGGAGCAGCACCTTGCGCACGATGGTCGGGATGGAGCCGCCCATCGACTGCACGGCCTCGACCAGCCCGTGGTCGACCTCGCGGATCGCGGTCTCCACCAGCCGGGCGAAGAACGGGATGGCGCCGACGGCGAGCGGCACGATCATCGCGGTGGGGCCGATGAAGGTGCCGACCACCCAGGTGGTGAAGGGGATCAGCGCGATCAGCAGGATGATGAACGGCATCGAGCGGCCGATGTTCACGATCACGCCGATGACCTTGTTCACCGGGCGGTTCTGGAGGAGGCCGCCCTTGTCGGTGAGGACGAGCAGCACACCCAGCGGCAGTCCGCCCGCGACGGTGACCAGGCTGGACCACAGCACCATGTAGAGGGTGTCGATGGTTCCCTGGGACAGCAGCGGCTGCATCTCGGACCAGCTCACTTGGCACCTTCCTTGACCAGGGCGGCGGGCTGCGCCTGCGCCGGGATCTCTGCTTCGGCCGCTTCGTCGGCCTCGACCACGTCGACCTGGAGGCCCTGTTCGCGCAGGAAGCCGACCGGGACGACGTTCTCCTCGTACCGTCCGGGCAGCTCGATGCGCATCCGGCCGATCTGCCGGCCGCCGACGGTGTCCATCGCGGCGCCGAGGATCGAGATGTCGACGTTGTACGTACGCGACAGCTGCGAGATGACCGGCCGGGTCGCGGCCTCGCCGTGGAAGGTCACGTCGACGACGGTCCGCTCGGGGCCGGTGGCCTCGCCGGTGACCGGGAACAGTTCGGCGGCGAGTTCGGAGCCGGGGGTGGCGAGGAGTTCGCCGACGGTGCCGGACTCGACGATCCGGCCCCGCTTCATCAGCGCGGCCGAGTCGCAGACCGTCTTGACGACGTCCATCTCGTGGGTGATGAGCAGGACGGTGAGGCCGAGCTGCTGGTTGAGGTCGCGCAGCAGCTGGAGGATGGAGCGGGTGGTCTCCGGGTCGAGGGCGCTGGTCGCCTCGTCGGAGAGCAGCACCTTGGGGTCGCCGGCGAGCGCCCGGGCGATGCCCACGCGCTGCTTCTGGCCGCCGGAGAGCTGGGCGGGATAGGCCCTGGCCTTGTCGGCGAGGCCGACCAGGTCGAGGAGTTCGAGGGCCTTGCGGGAGCGCTCCTTGCCGGAGACGCCGAGGATCTCCAGGGGCAGCTCGATGTTGGCCTGCACGGTTCGCGCGGAGAGCAGGTTGAAGTGCTGGAAGACCATGCCGATGCGGCTGCGCGCCCGGCGCAGCTCCTTGCCGGCGCGCCGGCCGCGCCCGGCGAGCGCGGTGAGGTCGACGCCGTCGACGGTCACCGTGCCGGTGGTCGGCCGCTCCAGGAGATTGACGCAGCGGATGAGGGAGGACTTGCCGGCGCCGCTCTGGCCGATGACGCCGAAGACCTCGCCCTCGCGGACATGGAGGTCTACGCCGTCCAGGGCGGTGACCTCACGGCCGCGCGACTGGTAGACCTTGGTGAGGCCCGTAGTGGTGATCACAGGATTTCCGTCACTGTCGAGTGCGCGGCGCGGTGTCCGCCGGGCACGGGGCATTCGTGTTCGGGACGCGTCACAGCCACATCGGTGGTAACCGGGAGGCATGGCGTGCGCGGGCATGGCTCATGGGTCTCGCTTCGGGGCGCGAGGCTCAGGCGGGGGCCCTCAGAAGGCGCACATTCGACACATACAACGAGCACCGGGCGCGTTCATCGCCTCGGTCGCAAGGGTGCGGCTGCTCGTCGTGGTCATGCGTGAAGTAAAGCAGAAGGAGGGATGAGCGGATCCAGGCTGTCCGGATAGCGGACAACATTCGCCCACCATCCGGACGACGCGGGGACGGCCGGGGAGCGGGGAAGAGCCCCGGGTGGAGGCCGCTCTCCCGGGTCTGGCCTGGGCCGATGCCGGGCGCGGCGGCATTCCGGCGGCGCCGCCGCCGGGCCCCCTCCCCCGGGCGTCCTGTGGCCAAGGCCACGGCGGCGCGTGCGGACCGGCCGACGGCGCCCGGGGCGGGCGCGGCGGGCGCTTCGGCCCGTAATACGCTCGTTCCCATGCTTGACGCCCTGACGGTCGCGGTCGCCGCCGCCGCGCTCGCCCTCGCCGCCTGGTGCGGCTTCGCCGCCTACCGGGACCAGCCCACCAAGGACTGGCACTTCATCGGCATGGCCGTGGTCTCCGTGCTGGCCCTCGCGCAGCTGGTGGTCGGCCTGGTGCAGCTGGGGCGCGGCGAGCGGCCCGACCAGGGCATGGCGATCTTCATCGCCTATCTGGTCGGCTCCTTCGCGGCCGTCCCGGCGGCCGGTCTGCTGTCGCTGAGCGAGCGGACCAAGTGGGGCTCGGTGACGGTCTCGGCCGGCGCGGTGGTGCTCGCGGTGCTCGAAGTGCGTCTCTACGACATCTGGGGAGGGTGACCGTGACCGAGTCGACCACCGAGTCCACCGGCCGGGACGAGTCCGGCCGCGGGCGGCTGGGCAGCGGCCCCGGCCGCGTTCTGGTCTGGTTCTACGGGGTGTTCACCGTCGCCGCGGCCTCCCGCTCGATCGTCCAGATCGTCCAGGACTTCGGCAGGGCCCCGCTGGCGTACGTCCTGTCGGCGGTGGCCGCCGTGGTGTACGGGTTCATCACGTTCTCGCTGGTGCGCGGCGGCGAGCGGCTGCGGCGCACCGCGCTGGTGTGCTGCGCCGCAGAGCTCGTCTTCGTCCTGACCGTGGGCACCTGGACGCTCGCGGACACGTCCGCGTTCCCCGATGCCACGGTCTGGTCGGACTACGGTGCCGGCTACGTCTTCATCCCGGTGATCCTGCCGGTGCTGGGCATGCTCTGGCTGCGCCGGAACCGGGAGACGGCCGCCGCCTAGGCGCTCGCGACGAACTGCCGGGCAGCCGCGTCCTTCTCCAGCGTGATCACCGACAGCTTCGGACCGGCCGCCTCCGTGGCGACCGGCGCGTAGCCGTGCTTACGGTAGAGGCGCAGGTTGGACTCGCTGCGGTGGCCGGTGAAGAGCTGGAACCGCTTGGCCGACAGCTGGCCCGCGAAGTGCTCCTCTATGGCGCTCAGCAGCCGGCTGCCCAGACCGTGGCCCCGCATCCTGGGGTGCACGATCAGCTTGCCGATCCGGCCGGTGCCCGAGGCGTCCACGCTGCCCCTGACCGAGGCGACCACCTCGTCGCCGAGCCGCGCCACCAGCGCGTAGCCGCCGCCGAGCTCGCTGCGCAGGCCGTCGAGCGTCTGGGTGAGCGGTTCGATGGAGTAGTCGCCGTAGAGCTCCGCCTCGCTCTGGTAGCAGAGGTACTGAAGCTTGAGGATCTGCTCGCAGTCACCCTCACGCGCCGCAGAGATGGTCACACTCATGCCCATGTGTGCATGCCTTCCGCTCACCCGTCCGCCGGTTGTCTAACGCTCCATTCCCCGCGGGTCAGGAGCCGCAACCTCCGCCGCGAGCATTCTGCGCAGGCATCCCAGGCAACGGGAACGCATCGGCCCCAGACTCCCCTGTGAGATATCCAACTCCCCTGCGATTTCTCGGTAAGTGGGGTCGCTGGGCGAGAGAAGTGCGGTCAGAAGCCGGGGGCAGTTTCCCGGCGTCCTGGCCACGGCCGTCCGCAGCGCACGGCTCAGCTCCTCGCTCAGAACCGTGCGTTCCGGGCCCGATTCCGGGTCGGCGGCGGGTTCGGCGGCGAACGGCAGCTCGCGCCGTGCCCGGCGGCGGGCTCGTCTGACTTCCGCCCGGACGGCCCAGCGCACCCAGGGCAGCGGATCCGCCGGACGGCTTTCGAGGAGCCGCACCCAGACGTCCTGTTCGAGGTCGGCGGGGTCGACTCCGGCGCCCGGCGCCTCCGCGGCGGCCTCGGCGGCCACCAGCGGGCTCAGCTCTTTGACGAGGTCCATGCCGGGCGGGACGCGGCCACCGCCGGGGGCGGTTTCGACGGCGGCCGTATGTCACCCGTACGTGCAGGCTCGTACGCCCGTGCTAGCCCCGGTGCGGGTGCCCCGCCCGGAAGTCCGCGGCGGCGAGCAGTGCCGTGTCCGCGTTGTCGGAGAACACGGCGTCGATCCCGGTGGCGAAGTACGTCCGGAACGCGCCGAACGCGTCCCCGTAGGCGTTGGGGTCGGTGCCGCGCCGGAAGTCGGCGGGCAGGAAGGTGTTCTCGTCGCGCATCGTGTACGGGTGCAGGACGAGCCCGTGCGCGTGGGCGTCCCGGACCAGGGTGGTCGGCGTGGTCAGCCGGCCCGCCGCGTCCTTGGGGATGATCAGGTCCAGGGTCGGGCCGATGCCCTGCGCGAATGACGCGATCCACCTCAGGCCCTCGGGCTCGACCAGGTCGTCCGTGGTGCGCGGGTCGCCGCTCGCCACGAAGTCCCACGGCTTGCTGCCGGTGCCGGACAGCAGGACCACCGAAGGGGTGTCCACCAGACGGCTCAGCCGCTGGATGCTGCTCGGCTCGAACGACTGCAGGAACTGCGGGGAGTCGGCCCGGTGGCGCCCGTACCGCCGCAGCAGCCCGGCGACCCGGTCCTCCAGGGGCAGCCCGATGCCGCGGAAGTAGGTGGGGTGCTTGGTCTCGGTGTGCAGCCAGATCCGGCGGCCGAGGCGGCGCTCCTCGCGCTCGGCCCACTGGAGGACCTCCTCGAAGGTGGGAACGGACCAGCGGCCGTCGTAGAGCGTGTTGCGCTGCCGCACCGCGGGCAGCCGCTCCTTGGCCCGCAGGGTCTTCAGCTCCGCGAGCGTGAAGTCCTCGGTGAACCAGCCGGTGACGGTGGCGCCGTCCACGCTCTTGGTGGTCCTGCGGCCCGCGAACTCACGGCGGTCGGCGACATCGGTCGTGGCGGTGATGTCGTTCTCGTGACGGCAGACCAGATGCCCGTCACGGGTGGGGACGAGGTCCTGTTCGATCACATGGGCGCCGAGGTCCAGGGCGTGCTGGTAGGAGCCGAGGGTGTGCTCGGGACGGTATCCGGCGGTGCCGCGGTGCCCGATCACGTACGGGACCGGCAGATCCCGGTACGAGCCGTGGCGGCGTGCCCCGCCGTTCCCCCGGGGCTGCGCGCTCGCGGTCGCGGCGGGCAGCCCGGTGGCCGCCGTGCCCAGAACCGCCGCGCCGAGCACGGTGCGCCGCCCGGGGCTCATCCGCTCACCCTGTGTCATGAACGCTCCTTGTGAAGTGGTGTGTGCCGCGCCTGTGCGGCTGTCCCGCACCTGTCAACGGGAGGGGACGAGCGTAGGCGTACCCCCCTTAAGCGGGGGAGCCCCTTCGGCCAATCGGGGCGGAACGTGGCGCGAACACGTGTCAACATCGCGTATCCACCGTGTGAACCCGATGTGCGATCGGACGCCGCCCGCGAGTATCGTCCTCACCTGCGCGGACCTCACTCCGCGCGGACCCGTCAGCCCACGACACCGGAGGAAAGCGTTGTCCCGACTCGCGCTCATCAAGGCAGTGCTCGGACCGATCATGCGCCTGATGTTCCGTCCGCAGGTGGAGGGCGTCGAGAACATCCCGGGGACGGGTCCGGTCATCCTCGCGGGCAACCATCTGACCTTCATCGACTCGATGATCATGCCGGTGTGCCTGGACCGTCCGGTGTACTTCATCGGCAAGGACGAGTACGTCACGGGCAAGGGGCTCAAGGGCCGTCTGATGGCCTGGTTCTTCAGCGGCGTCGGCATGATCCCGGTCAACCGCGACGGCGGCCACGGCGGTGTCGCGGCGCTGATGACGGGACGTCAGGTGCTGGACGAGGGCAAGGTCTTCAGCATCTACCCGGAGGGCACCCGCTCCCCCGACGGCCGCCTCTACCGGGGCCGCACCGGCATCGCCCGGCTGACGCTGATGACCGGCGCGCCGGTCGTGCCGTTCGCGATGATCGGCACGGACAAGATCCAGCCCGGCGGGGCGGGGCTGCCGCGCCCCGGCAAGGTGACCGTCCGCTTCGGTGAGCCGATGGAGTTCTCGCGGTACGAGGGGATGGACCGGGACCGCTATGTGCTGCGGGCCGTCACGGACTCGGTGATGGCGGAGGTCATGCGGCTGTCCGGCCAGGAGTACGTGGACATGTACGCCACGAAGGCGAAGGCGGCGTAGCCGCCGGACGCTTCAGGGGGCGAGGGCCGCGCAGCGGCCGAGCCCTTCCAGGGGCGCGGGGCGAGGGCCGCGCGGCGGCTGAGCCCTTCAGGGGCGCGGGGAACTTGCGCGACCAGCCACAGACGGCCCGCAGCCGGGACTCAGGCAGTCCGTCGGCTGCGGGCCGTCCTGGGCTGAGCGCGCAGTTCCCCGCGCCCCTGGTGGACCGTGGCCCGGGCAATCCGATTCCGCGCCCGGGACGGGCTACGGGTGCTCCAACCCCTCCTCCAGGCGCTGCCCCCGCAGCAGGAACCACGCCGCGACCGCCGTCGCGAACAGCACCGCGCTCCCCACCGCCGCCGCCGTCTGGAAGCCGTCCGTGAACGCGTCCCGGGCGGCGGTCAGCATGGGGGCCGCCTGCTCGGCGGGGAGCCGGGCCGCCGCGTCCACCGCGCCGCCGAGCGAGTCGTGGGCCGCGTCGGACACCCCCGCGGGCAGGTCCGCCGGAGCGGTGAAGCCGCGGTAGATCCCCGTCACCACGGAGCCGAGCAGCGCGATGCCGAGGGCCGCGCCCAGCTCGTACGCCGTCTCGGAGACCGCGGAGGCCGCCCCCGCCTGCTCCTTCGGCACGCTGGAGAGGATGACGTCGGCGGTGACCGTGAAGGCGAGGCCCGCGCCGAGGCCGCCCACGAAGAGGGCGATGCCGAGTGCCACCACCCCCGTGTCGGCCGTGACCGCCATACAGGCGGCCAGCGCCGCGCCCACCGCCGCCAGTCCCCCGGCCACCGCGCTGCGCACCGAGGCCCGGCGCGCCACGTAACCCGCCGCGAGCCCGGCGCCCACCGCGCCGACGGCCGCGGGCAGTTCGATCAGACCGGCCTCCAACGGCGAGCGGACCTGGACCAGTTGGAGGAACTGGGAGAGGAAGAACACCAGCCCGGACAGGCCCAGGATGGTCAGCAGGTCGGCCAGGACGGCGCCGGAGAAGCCCCGGTGGTGGAAGAGCCGGATGTCCAGCAGCGGCGAGGCGAGGGTGAGCTGCCGGCGTACGAACCAGACCAGGGCCAGTACACCCACCGCGGCGACCCCCGCGACCCTCGGGCTGAAGCCGTGGACCGCGGCCTCCTTCACCGCGTACACCACCGCGACCATGCCCACCAGTGACAGCAGCACGCTCACGAGGTCCCAGGGGCCGGGGTTCGGATCGCGGGACTCGGGCAGCAGCTTGATGCCGACGAGCACCAGCACGGCCATCACCGGCAGGTTGATCAGGAAGACCGAGCCCCACCAGAAGTTCTCCAGCAGGAAGCCGCCGACCACGGGTCCGACGGCGGCGCCCGCCGAGGCCGCCGCGCCCCAGATGCCGACGGCGAGGCTGCGCTCGCGCGGGTCGTGGAAGATGTTCCGGATCAGCGCCAGCGTGGACGGCATCAGGGTCGCGCCCGCGACACCGAGCAGCGCCCGCGCCAGGATCATCGTCTCGGGGCTGGAGGCGTACGCGTTGAGGACCGAGACCGCGCCGAAGGCCACCGCGCCGCACAGCAGCAGCCGCTTGCGGCCGATCCGGTCGCCGAGGCTGCCCATGGAGACGAGCAGGCCCGCGATGACGAACGAGTAGACGTCGCCGATCCAGAGCAGCTGCGTGCCCGAGGGCTTGAGGTCCTCGCTGAGGAACGGGGTGGCCAGACCCAGCACCGTGGCGTCGACGGCGACGAGGAGTACCGCCAGCACCAGCACGGCCAGGGCGAGCCAGCGGCCCGGCTGACGCGCCTCGTGCGCGGACTCGGCCCGGGAAGTGGTACTGGTCATTTCTCCACGCTCCGTCGCGCTCCGCCGAGCAGCAACTCGACGATCATGTGCTGGAAGTCGTTCGCGGCGACCCGTCCGACCTGGACGGCCCAGGCGCAGGTGCCGATCAGGCCGTAGAGGGCCTCGGTGAGCCAGGCCGGGGTCAGATCGATCCGGAAGTCGCCCTGTTCCTGGCCGCGCCGGAAGAGCGCGCAGACGCGCGCGTCGAGCCGGGCCCAGCCCTCGTTCACCTGGTCGCCCTCGAAGAGCTGGTTCTCGGTGACGAGGAAGGCGAGCAGTCCGGCCGCGGGCTCCACCTCGGCGATCAGCCGGCGCAGCGCCTCGGGGGCGGTCCCCTCGTCCAGCCGGGCCGCGTCCAGGGCGTCCTCGAACTGCTCGATGCCGAAGCTCTCCAGCGCCCTGACCAGCGCGTCCCGCCCGGCGAAGTGCCGGTGCAGGGTGGCGCGCCCGATGCCGGCGGCACGGGCCACCTCGTCCATCGTGGCGGTCGCTCTGCGGGAGAGCAGGGCGGCTGCCGTGCGCAGCACCTGGTCACGGTCCACGGTCATGAGACAACCATAGCCCGAATGAGACACTGATGTCTCATTCAAAAGCTCGGCGGCTCGAAATCCCGTCGACTCACGGCTTCTGGATCACTAGCGTGGCGGGCGCCCTGCCCGCACACCGGAAGGACCCGTAGTGACCGACGACCGCATACCGCCGCCCCTGCTCGCCGGGGAGCGCGAGACACTGCGGGCCTTCCTCGACTACCACCGCGCCACGCTCGCCATGAAGTGCGAGGGCCTGTCCGACGAGGAGCTGCGCACCACGTCCATGCCGCCGTCGACGCTCTCGCTGCTCGGCCTGGTACGCCATATGGCCGAGGTGGAGCGCACCTGGTTCCGCAAGGTGGTGGGCGCCGAGGACATCACGCTGGTCTACTCGGACGTGAACGACTACCAGGTGGCCTACGACGCGAGCGGCGCCACCCGCGCGGACGCCTTCGCCCGCTGGCAGGCCGAGGTCGAGCACTCCCGCCGCATCGAGCGCGAGGCCGAGTCGCTGGACGCGGTCGCGCACAACCCCCGCTGGGGCACGGACGTCTCGCTGCGGCTGGTGATGGTCCACGTACTGCTGGAGTACGCCCGCCACAACGGCCACGCCGACTTCCTGCGCGAGGGGATCGACGGGACGGTCGGGGCCTGACGCGAAGGGCCCGGACGGTCCGTCAGGACCGTCCGGGCCCCTGGCCCGCCGTCGGCTCAGCGACCGGCGCGCCGGCGCCTGCGCAGCAGTACGACCGGGGCCGCGCCCAGCAGGCCCAGCGCGGCGGGCGCCGCCGAGGCGACGGTGCCGATGCCCTGCTGGCCGAAGGTGCTCGGGACCGGCAGAGTGTTCCAGCGGTCGAGCGGCCAGGCGACGACGAGCGCGCGCCCCACGACCTTGTCGACCGGCACCGAACCGCCGCCCGGCTGGTCCCGGTGGTAGCGGGAGTCCGCCGAGTTCTGCCGGTGGTCGCCCATCACCCAGATCCGGCCCTTGGGCACGGTGATCTTGAACTGGCTCTCCGGGTCGGTGCTGCACGGGGTGTTCCCGGCGAAGACGTACGGCTCGTCCAGGGCCTTGCCGTTGACCTTGAGGGGCCCGGTGCCCTTGCACTCCACGGTGTCGCCGCCGACCGCGACGACCCGCTTGATCAGGTCCTTCTCCTCCGCCGACGGCATCAGCCCGACGAAGCTCAGCACCTTCTGCACGGCGTTGGGCTGCGGGGTGGGCTCGCCTTCGAGCCAGTTGCCGGGGTCGTGGAAGACGACGACCTCGCCGCGCTCCGGCTCGGAGCCGAACCACGGGGTCAGCTTGTCCACCAGGACGCGGTCACCGCGCTGGAGCGTGTTCTGCATCGAGTCCGAGGGGATCGAGAAGGCCTGCACCAGAAACGTCTTGATCAGCAGGGCGAGGATCAGCGCGATACCGACCAGCAGCGGCAGCTCCTTCCAGAAGGAACGCTGCCTGGGCTTCGGCCCGGTGGTCTCCGCGTCGGTCCCGGCCGTCCCGTCGGGTGCCGCGTCGGGCGCCGGACCGGAATCCGCCGTCTCCCCGGGTCCCTGGGGCCGGTCGAGCCCCTCGGTTCCCGCCGGTCCCGGCTGGGGCCGCTCGGCGTCCCCGTGTCCTTCTTGCGCGCCGACCGCCACGTCCCCCACGTCCAACTCCCTCACCGCCGAAGGGACCATCGTCGCACGAAAAGGGCGCCGCTGATCGACATCGGCGGCGCACTCCATCCGTACGGGGCATGCGCGGCGCGCACACCCCGTACCGGTATGTCATTTCCGGGCGTCGGCCCAGGCGTGCTGGACGGCCAGGTCGGCCTTGACCTCGGCGAGTTGGACGGCGACGGCCGAGGGGGCGGTGCCGCCGCGGCCGTCGCGGGAGGCGAGGGCGCCGGGGACGTTCAGGACGGTCCGCACCTCGGGCGTCAGATGCTCGGAGATCTTGGCGAACTGCTCGTCGGTGAGCTCGTCGAGCTCGATGCCGTGCGCCTCGCAGACCTTGACGCACTCCCCCGCGACCTCGTGCGCCACCCGGAACGGCACGCCCTGCCTGACCAGCCACTCCGCGATGTCGGTGGCGAGCGAGAAGCCCGCGGGCGCCAGCTCCTCCATGCGCTCCCGGTTGACCGTGAGCGTCGCCATCATCCCGGTGAACGCGGGCAGCAGCACCTCCAGTTGGTCACAGGAGTCGAAGACCGGCTCCTTGTCCTCCTGGAGGTCCCGGTTGTACGCGAGGGGCAGCGCCTTCAGGGTCGCCATCAGCCCCGTCAGATTGCCGATCAGCCGGCCGGACTTGCCGCGCGCCAGCTCCGCGATGTCCGGGTTCTTCTTCTGCGGCATGATCGAGGAGCCGGTGGAGAAGGCGTCGTGCAGGGTGACGAAGGAGAACTCCTTCGTGTTCCAGATGATGACCTCCTCGGCGATCCGCGAGAGGTTGACGCCGATCATCGCGGTGATGAAGGCGAACTCCGCCACGAAGTCTCGGGAGGCCGTGCCGTCGATGGAGTTGGCCACGCTGCCGCGCTCGAAGCCGAGGTCGGCGGCGACCGCCTCCGGGTCGAGACCGAGGCTGCTGCCCGCGAGCGCGCCCGAGCCGTACGGGGAGACCGCCGTGCGCTCGTCCCACTGCCGCAGCCGCTCGGCGTCCCGGGACAGGGACTGGACGTGGGCCAGGACGTGGTGGGCGAAGAGCACCGGCTGGGCGTGCTGGAGGTGGGTGCGGCCGGGCATCGCCACGTCCGGGTGCGCCTCGGCGAGACCCACCAGCGCGTCCTGGAGCTCCGCGACCAGGCCGCCGATGATCCGGGCGTGGTCGCGCAGATACATCCGGAAGAGCGTGGCCACCTGGTCGTTGCGGGAGCGGCCGGCCCGCAGCTTGCCGCCGAGGTCGGGGCCGAGCCGCTCCAGCAGGCCCCGCTCCAGGGCGGTGTGCACGTCCTCGTCGGCGATGGTGCCGGTGAAGGAGCCGTCGGCGACGTCGGCCTCCAGCCGGTCCAGACCGGCGGTCATCCGCTGGAGCTCGTCGGCCGTGAGCAGGCCCGCCTTGTGCAGCACGCGCGCGTGGGCGCGGGAGCCGGCGATGTCGTACGGCGCGAGGCGCCAGTCGAAGTGGACCGACGCGGACAGCTTCGCCAGCGCCTCGGCGGGTCCGTCGGCGAACCGGCCGCCCCAGAGCCGGACGTCACCGTTGTTGCTGCTCACAGCTGCTGCTCCTCACACGGGTGGATATGCCGCCGCCTCCCCGCCGCGAAGTCGGGGAGGCGGCCTGTACAACGCGTCGTCGTTACGCCAGATCGCGCTTGGCGGCGATCTTCGAGGAGAGGCCGAAGATCTCGATGAAGCCCTGCGCCTTGGACTGGTCGAAGGTGTCGCCCGAGTCGTAGGTGGCGAGGTTGAAGTCGTACAGCGACTCCTCGGACTTCCGGCCGGTGACGACGGCGCGACCGCCGTGCAAAGTCATCCGGATGTCGCCGGTGACGTGCTGGTTGGCCTCGTTGATGAAGCCGTCCAGGGCGCGCTTGAGCGGGGAGAACCACAGGCCGTCGTAGACCATCTCGCCCCAGCGCTGCTCGACCTGCCGCTTGTAGCGGGCCAGCTCGCGCTCGACGGTGACGTTCTCCAGCTCCTGGTGGGCGGTGATCAGCGCGATCGCGCCGGGCGCCTCGTACACCTCACGGGACTTGATGCCCACGAGCCGGTCCTCGACCATGTCGATCCGGCCGATGCCCTGGGCTCCGGCCCGCTCGTTGAGCTGCTGGATCGCCTGGAGGACGGTGACGGGCCTGCCGTCGATGGCGACCGGGACGCCCTCCTTGAAGGAGATGACGACCTCGTCGGCCTCGCGGAGCTCGGCCGGGTTCGAGGTGTACTCGTAGATGTCCTCGATCGGCGCGTTCCAGATGTCCTCCAGGAAGCCGGTCTCGACGGCCCGTCCGAAGACGTTCTGGTCGATCGAGTACGGCGACTTCTTGGTGGTGGCGACGGGGAGGTTCTTGGCCTCGCAGAAGGCGATCGCCTTGTCCCGGGTCATCGCGTAGTCGCGGACGGGGGCGATGCACTTCAGATCGGGGCCCAGGGCCGCGATACCGGCCTCGAACCGCACCTGGTCGTTGCCCTTGCCGGTGCAGCCGTGGGCGACGGTGGTGGCGCCGTGCTTCCTGGCGGCGGCCACCAGGTGCTTGACGATGGTCGGCCGGGAGAGCGCCGAGACCAGCGGGTAGCGGTCCATGTAGAGGGCGTTGGCCTTGATCGCCGGGAGGCAGTACTCGTCGGCGAACTCGTCCCGGGCGTCCGCGACCTCGGCCTCGACGGCACCGCAGGCGAGCGCGCGCTTGCGGATGACGTCCAGGTCCTCGCCGCCCTGGCCGACGTCCACGGCAACGGCGATGACCTCGGCGCCCGTCTCCTCGGCGATCCAGCCGATGGCGACGGAGGTGTCCAGACCGCCCGAGTAGGCGAGTACGACGCGCTCGGTCACGGGTTTCTCCTTACGGTGCATTCGGTGATGGGTATAACTATGCAGTGGTCCGTATGTTTTGTCAACGAGGGAGTGGAGAGGGACCGCCGGGGGCAGAAGGAGAACGCGCGCCACGCGACCGGGGTAACGGTTGGGTCCCCCGGCAGGACGCCAACGGGCGGGCCGCGTACGGTCACGGGCATGATGCGTACCGCTCTCGCACTCGGTGCGGCCCTGCTCGCGCTCGCGGCCCCGGCCGCGACGGCCGACTCCCGCCCCTTCCACTCGCCCCAGCTGCCCAACCGGATGGCCGACACCGGCGGCGGCACCCAGCTGATCACCGCCGAGGCCCCCGCGCCGGGCTCCACCACGGGCCGGGTGACCTGGTGGGACAGGCGCGGGCCGCTGTGGGTGGCGGTGGGTCGGGCGGACGCGCGGTTCGGCGCCCACGGCCTGGTCGAGGGGACGGCCCGTCGGCAGAACACCGGCACGACCCCGACCGGCCTGTACGACCTGCCGTACGCGTTCGGCACCACGGCCGCGCCCCAGGGGACGAAGGTCACCTACCGTCGCGCCACCACGAAGTCCTGGTGGTGCGAGGACACCGCCTCCCAGGCGTACAACCGCTGGGTGGAGGGGCTGCCCGCCGACTGCCGGGCGAGCGAGTCCGAGCAGATCACCGCGTTCCCCACGCAGTACGCCCGCGCCCTGGTGGTCGGGTTCAACTACGACCAGCCGGTGCGCGGGCGGGGTGCGGGGATCTTCCTGCACGTCAACGGGAAGGGGGCGACCGCCGGTTGCGTCTCGGTCCCGGCGGAGGCGATGGCCGCCATCCTGGCCTGGGCGGACCCGGCCAAGCACCCCCACATCGCGATCGGCACGGCGTCCGGGCCGACCGCGATCACGCGTTACTGACCGCCGCTCAGGCCGAGCGGTCGTTCTGCGCCAGCCGCAGCAGATGGTCCGCGAGGGCCTGGCCGCCGGCCGGGTCGCGGCTGATGAGCATCAGGGTGTCGTCGCCCGCGATCGTGCCGAGGATGTCGTGCAGTTCGGCCTGGTCGATGGCCGAGGCGAGGAACTGGGCGGCGCCCGGCGGCGTACGCAGCACCACCAGGTTGGCGGAGGCCTCCGCGGAGATCAGCAGCTCCGCGGAGAGCCGGCGCATCCGCTCCTCCTTGGCCGACTCGCCGAGCGGGGCCTTGGGTGTGCGGAAGCCGCCCTCGCTGGGCACCGCGTAGATCAGCTCGCCGCCGGTGTTGCGGATCTTCACCGCGCCCAGCTCGTCGAGGTCGCGCGAGAGCGTCGCCTGGGTGACGCTCAGTCCGTCGTCCGCGAGCAGCTTGGCGAGCTGGCTCTGGGACCGCACCGGCTGCCGGTTGAGGATGTCCACGATCCGGCGGTGGCGGGCGGTGCGGGTCTGCGGTACGGCGGGGCCGCCGAGCTCTTGGTCCTGCGCCTCGTCGGTCATCGTCGTCTCATTCTCCGGATCGTCCGTCCCCGTTGACACTCGCGTCGAGGACACCGGGCAGCGACTGGAGGAACGCGTCCACCTCCGCGTCACCGATGATCAGCGGCGGCATGAGCCGTACGACATCGGGGGCGGGCGCGTTGACCAGGAAGCCGGCATCCTGGGCCGCCCGCTGCACCTTGGCGGCGACGGCCTCGGTGAGCACGATACCCAGCAGCAGGCCCGCGCCACGGACATGGGAGACCAGCGGGTGTGCCAGCGCCTCGATTCCGCCCCGCAGCCGCTCGCCCAGCCGCTTCACCCGGTCGAGCGCTCCG
Organism: Streptomyces sp. YS-3; assembly: GCF_045257485.1. Classification (NCBI taxonomy): domain Bacteria; kingdom Bacillati; phylum Actinomycetota; class Actinomycetes; order Kitasatosporales; family Streptomycetaceae; genus Streptomyces; species Streptomyces sp. YS-3. The sequence goes on from NZ_JBJHPC010000058.1 coordinate 16,037, forward strand.
TCGGCCGCGAGCGTGTCCAGAACGGCGAGTCCGGCCGCGCACGCCACCGGGTTCCCGCCGAAGGTGGTGCCGTGCTGACCGGGCGTCAGCAGCTCGGCGGCCGGGCCGAAGGCGACGGTGGCACCGATGGGCAGACCGCCGCCGAGCCCCTTGGCGAGGGTGACGAGATCGGGCAGGACCCCCTCGTGCTGCTGGTACTCGAACCAGGTGCCGGTACGGCCGATGCCGGTCTGCACCTCGTCCAGGACCAGCAGTGTGCCGGTGGCCGCGGTGATCTCACGGGCCGCCCGCAGATAGCCCCGGGGCGGCACGACCACACCGTTCTCGCCCTGGATGGGCTCGATCACGACGAGCGCGGTCTCCTCGGTGACCGCGGCCCGCAACGCCTCGGCGTCCCCGTACGGCACATGGGTGACATCGCCGGGCAGCGGGCGGAAGGGCGCCTGCTTGCCGGGCTGGCCGGTGAGGGCGAGCGCCCCCATCGTCCGGCCGTGGAAGCCGCCCTCGGTGGCGACCATGTGGCCGCGGCCGGTCAGCCGCCCGATCTTGAAGGCGGCCTCGTTGGCCTCCGCGCCCGAGTTGCAGAAGAAGACCCGGCCCGGCCGTCCGAACAGCTCGATCAGCCGCTCGGCGAGCGCCACCGGCGGCTCGGCGACGAACAGGTTGGAGACATGGCCGAGTTCGGCGATCTGGCGGGAGACCGCTTCGACGACGGCCGGGTGGCCGTGGCCGAGGGCGTTGACCGCGATACCGCCGACGAAGTCGGTGTACTCGGTGCCGTCCGCGTCCCACACCTTGGCGCCCGCGCCGCGCACCAGCGCCAGCTTCGGAGTGCCGTAGTTGTCCGTCATGACCCGCTGCCAGCGCTGGGCCAGCTCCTGACCGGTCACTGTGCTTCCCCCTGCTGGTCGTCGGGCACGACCATGGTGCCGATGCCCTCGTCCGTGAAGATCTCGAGAAGGATGGAGTGCGGGACGCGCCCGTCGATCACGCGCGCGGTGTTGACGCCGTTGCGCACGGCGAACAGACAGCCCTCCATCTTGGGGACCATGCCGCTGGAGAGGTCGGGCAGCAGTTTCTCCAGCTGGCGGGCGGTGAGTCTGCTGATGACCTCGTCGCTGTGCGGCCAGTCCTCGTACAGGCCCTCGACGTCGGTCAGGACCATCAGGGTCTCGGCGCCCAGCGCAGCCGCAAGAGCCGCAGCCGCCGTATCAGCATTGACGTTGTAGACATGTCCGTCGTCCTGGGAGCGGGCGATCGAGGAGATGACCGGGATCCGGCCGTCCTCCAGCAGCGCCTCGATGGCGCCGGTGTCGATCGCGGTGATCTCACCGACCCGTCCGATGTCGACGAGCTCGCCGTCGATCTCGGGCCGGTGCTGGGTGGCGGTGATGGTGTGGGCGTCCTCGCCGGTCATCCCGACGGCGAGCGGGCCGTGCTGGTTGAGCAGCCCGACGAGCTCGCGCTGGACCTGCCCGGCGAGCACCATCCGTACGACGTCCATCGCCTCCGGCGTGGTGACGCGCAGGCCCGCCTTGAACTCGCTGACCAGGCCGTGCCGGTCGAGCTGGGCGCTGATCTGGGGGCCGCCGCCGTGCACCACGACGGGCTTGAGGCCGGCGTGCCGCAGGAAGACGACGTCCTGGGCGAAGGCCGCCTTGAGTGCCTCGTCGACCATGGCGTTGCCGCCGAACTTGATGACGACGGTCCGGCCGTGGTGGCGGGTCAGCCAGGGCAGCGCCTCGATGAGGATCCTCGCCTTGGGGAGCGCGGTGTGCTTTCGCGTACTCATGAGCTGTACGCGCTGTTCTCGTGGACGTAGTCGGCGGTGAGGTCGTTGGCCCAGATGACGACGGGCTCCGCGGACCCGGCGGCGAGGTCGGCGGTGATGCGGACCTCCCGGTAGCGCATGTCGACGAGGTCGCGGTCCTCGCCCACCGAACCGTTCTCGCAGACCCAGACGCCGTTGATGGCGACGTTGAGGCGGTCCGGGTCGAAGGCGGCCTTCGTGGTGCCGATGGCGGAGAGCACCCGGCCCCAGTTGGGGTCCTCGCCGTGGATGGCGCACTTGAGGAGGTTGTTGCGGGCGATGGAGCGGCCGACCTCGACGGCGTCGTCCTCGCTCGCCGCGTTCACGACCTCGATGCGGATGTCCTTGCTGGCGCCCTCGGCGTCCCCGATGAGCTGCCGGGCGAGGTCGTCGCAGACGGTCCGTACGGCCTCGGCGAACTCCGCGTACTCCGGGGCGGTTCCGGAGGCGCCGGAGGCCAGCAGCAGCACGGTGTCGTTGGTGGACATGCAGCCGTCGGAGTCGACCCGGTCGAAGGTGGTCCGGGTGGCGTCGCGCAGCGCGCGGTCCAGGACCGGGGTGTCCAGGTCGGCGTCGGTGGTGAGGACGACGAGCATGGTGGCCAGGCCCGGGGCGAGCATGCCGGCGCCCTTGGCCATGCCGCCGACCGTCCAGCCGTCCTTCGTCACGACGGACGTCTTGTGGACGGTGTCGGTGGTCTTGATGGCGATGGCGGCCTTCTCGCCGCCGTGCGCGGAGAGCTCGGCCGCGGCCTTCTCGATGCCCGGCAGGAGCCGGTCCATGGGCAGGGTCACACCGATGAGTCCGGTGGAGGCGACGGCGACCTCGCCCGCGCTGTGCCCGTCGAGGACCTCGGCCACCTTCTCGGCGGTCGCGTGGGTGTCCTGGAAGCCGCGGGGGCCCGTACAGGCGTTGGCGCCACCGGAGTTGAGGACGACGGCGGTGACCGCGCCGCCCTTGAGGACCTGCTCGGACCACAGGACGGGGGCGGCCTTGACGCGGTTGGAGGTGAAGACGCCCGCGGCGGCGCGGCGCGGCCCCTGGTTGACCACGAGGGCCAGGTCGGGGTTGCCGTTCTCCTTGATCCCGGCGGCGATGCCCGCCGCCGTGAACCCCTTGGCTGCCGTCACACTCACTGTGTCTCCTCGTTCGCTTCTCCGCCCGCGCGGCGCGCCGCTGCGGCTTTCGTCGTCGACTGCGGACCGGTGGCCGCGCGCGCGTCGCTCACGGCGCGACTCCTGTCATCGTCAGGCCCGTGGTCTCATCCAGCCCCAGGGCGATGTTCATGCTCTGCACCGCGGCGCCCGCGGTGCCCTTGGTCAGGTTGTCGATGGCGGCGACCACCACGATCCGGTGGGCGCCCCCGTCGTACGCCACCTGGATCTGCGCGGCGTTGGAGCCGTACACGGACGCGGTGGCGGGCCACTGCCCCTCGGGGAGCAGATGGACGAACGGCTCGTCGGCGAAGGCCTTCTGGTACGCCGCCCGCACCGCCTCCCCGGTGACCCCCGGCTTCGCCTTCGCGGAACAGGTGGCGAGGATGCCGCGGGGCATGGGGGCGAGGGTCGGCGTGAAGGACACGGTGACGCGCTCGCCGGCCGCGGCGCTGAGGTTCTGGACCATCTCGGGGGTGTGGCGGTGTCCGCCGCCCACGCCGTACGGCGACATCGAGCCCATCACCTCGCTGCCGAGCAGGTGCGGCTTGGCCGCCTTGCCCGCGCCGGAGGTGCCGGAGGCCGCGACGATCACCGCCTCGGGCTCGGCGAGGCCGCTCCCGTACGCGGGGAAGAGCGCCAGCGACACCGCGGTCGGGTAGCAGCCGGGGACCGCGATACGCCTGGACCCCTCCAACGCGGCGCGCCCGCCGGGGAGTTCGGGCAGCCCGTACGGCCAGGTCCCGGCGTGCGGCGAGCCGTAGAACGCCTCCCAGTCGGCGGCGTCCCTCAGCCGGAAGTCCGCGCCCATGTCCACGACCAGCACGTCCGCGCCGAGCTGTGCGGCGACGGCGGCGGACTGGCCGTGCGGCAGGGCGAGGAAGACCACGTCGTGGTCGCGCGCCAGCACTTCGACGGTGGTGGGTTCCAGAACGCGCCCGGCCAGCGGAAGCAGATGGGGCTGGAGCGTGCCGAGCCGCTGCCCGGCGTTGCTGTTCCCGGTCAGGGCGCCGATCTCGACGTCCGGGTGCGCGAGGAGCAGCCGCAGCAGTTCCCCGCCCGCGTACCCGCTCGCCCCGGCCACTGCCGCTCGTACCGCCATCGAAGCCTCCTCGTCGATGGCATGACTATACGCAGTCATGCAGTTTTATGCAAAGGTCGATGTCCCTGCCTCCGCGCGGCCGGCGCTCTTCCGGACACGGCGTCCCACGGGTAAGGGTGATCCCGGCCGCACGAGACGAGGAGGGCTCCCTTGGGTGAGAACAAACGGCGCATGCTGGCCGGTGAGTGGTATCTGCCCGACGACCCCGAGCTGGCCGCCGACACCGAGCGCCGGATCGCGCGGTGCGCCGCCTACGACGCGGCGGGCGGCTCGCCGCCCGCCGAACGGCACAGGCTGCTCGCGGAGCTGCTGGGCGAGGTCGGCGAGGCCGTACGCGTACGGCCGCCGTTCTCTTGCGACTTCGGCTACAACATCACCATCGGCGCCGGTACGTTCGTGAACTTCGGCGCCGTCTTCCTGGACACCGGCCGGATCACCGTGGGCCGGGACGTCCAGATCGGGCCGAACGTCCAGCTCCTCACCCCCACGCACGAGCTGGACGCCGAGCGGCGCCGGCAGGGGTGGGAGAAGGCCGAGCCGGTGACGATCGGGGACAACGTGTGGCTGGGCGGCGGGGTGATCGTCTGCCCGGGCGTGAGCATCGGGGCGGACACGGTGGTGGGCGCCCCGATGCTCACGCCTGGGCAGACGATCACCCCGCCGCCCAGCCACACGTTGTCCCCGATCGTCACCGGC
>NZ_JBJHPC010000571.1:0-4561 GCF_045257485.1 Streptomyces sp. YS-3
CTCGTATATCGCGCTCTACGCGCGTCGTCGGCCCCGTCGCCGCCGCCGCACTGCTCGCCGCCGGCCTGACCGGCCTGGCCTCCGGATCCGCCGGCGCCTCCCCCACAGCCGACGGCCCGTCAGCGCAGCCGCTCCGCCTCTCCGCCTCCCAGCGGGCCGAGCTGATCCGCGAGGCGAACACCACCACCGCCAGGACCGCCACCTCGTATATCGCGCTCTACGCGCGTCGTCGGCCCCGTCGCCGCCGCCGCACTGCTCGCCGCCGGCCTGACCGGCCTGGCCTCCGGATCCGCCGGCGCCTCCCCCACAGCCGACGGCCCGTCAGCGCAGCCGCTCCGCCTCTCCGCCTCCCAGCGGGCCGAGCTGATCCGCGAGGCGAACACCACCACCGCCAGGACCGCCACCGAACTGGGCCTCGGCGCCCAGGAGAAGCTGATCGTCCGCGATGTGGTCAAGGACGCCGACGGCACCGTCCACACCCGTTACGAGCGCACCTACGCCGGACTGCCCGTCCTCGGCGGCGACCTCGTCGTGCACGAGACCAAGGCGGGCAAGTCGGCGGGTGTTTCCCGGGCGACCAGAGCCGCCATCAAGGTCTCCTCCACCACCCCCGCCCTCGGCACGGCCGCCGTCCAGCAGAAGGCGCTCACCGCCGCCAAGGGCGCGGGCGCCGCGAAGGCCACGGCCGACCAGGCGCCGCGCAAGGTGATCTGGGCGGCGAGCGGCAAGCCGGTACTCGCCTACGAGACGGTCGTCGGCGGCCTCCAGGACGACGGCACCCCCAGCCAGCTGCACGTCGTCACCGACGCCACGACCGGCGAGAAGCTCTCGCAGTGGCAGGCCGTCAAGACCGGCACGGGCAACAGCGAGTACAGCGGCAAGGTGACCCTCGGGACCACCAAGTCCGGCTCGACGTACCAGCTCAGCGACTCCGCCCGGGGCGCCCACAAGACCTACAACCTCGCCCACAAGACCTCGGGCAAGGGCACGCTCCTCACCGACACGGACGACGTGTGGGGCAACGGGCTGGCCTCCAACGCCCAGACCGCGGCCGTCGACGCGCACTACGGCGCCGCTGTCACCTGGGACTTCTACAAGAACGTGCTGGGCCGCAACGGCATCAAGAACGACGGTGTGGCCTCCTACAGCCGCGTCCACTACGGCAACGCCTACGTCAACGCGTTCTGGGACGACGGCTGCTTCTGCATGACGTACGGCGACGGGACCGGCAACAACGACCCGCTGACCTCGCTGGACGTCGCCGGGCACGAGATGTCGCACGGTCTGACGGCGGCCACCGCCAACCTCCAGTACAGCGGTGAGTCCGGCGGCCTCAACGAGGCCACCTCGGACATCTTCGGCACCTCGGTGGAGTTCTACGCCAAGAACGCCACCGACGTCGGTGACTACCTCATCGGCGAGAAGATCGACATCAACGGCGACGGCACCCCGCTGCGCTACATGGACAAGCCGAGCAAGGACGGCGGATCCAAGGACGCCTGGTCCTCCGGCCTCGGCAACCTCGACGTGCACTACTCGTCGGGCCCGGCCAACCACTTCTTCTACCTGCTCTCGGAGGGCAGCGGCGCCAAGACCATCAACGGCGTCAGCTACAACTCGCCCACCTCGAACGGCTCCACGGTCACCGGCATCGGCCGCGACAAGGCCGTGCAGATCTGGTACAAGGCCCTCACCACGTACATGACCTCCACGACCAACTACGCGGGCGCCCGCACCGCCACGCTCAACGCGGCGAGCGCGCTCTACGGCGCGAGCAGCGCCGAGTACAAGGCCGTGAACGCGGCCTGGGCCGCGGTCAACGTCAGCTGACCCCGGCACCCGGACAGTAGAGGCGGGCGCTCACCCCGAAGGGGGCGGGCGCCCGCCTCGCCGTGTCAGAGACCCGTGCCCCGCATCGGCGCACCACCGAGGAGGCTGCCGAGCAGATGGCCCGCGAACTCCAGACCCTTCTGCTCACGGGGTGTCAGGTCGTTGGGCCCGTCGGTGGGGAGGGCGGTCGCGGTACCCGCGGTGAGGCAGACCGCGGCGGAGAGGCCGGCGAGGACGACGGCGAGACGACGGAGCATGGGGGTTCCTTGGCTGGTGGACGAGCCGGCGTGCGGCTGGACGCCTACGACTCTCGCCAATGCGCGACGCCCGACGCGGGAGGCGGGGCGGAGGGGTGCCCCGATCGGCTGAGCGGACGGCGCCCGTGGCGCGCGGGTGTGGGGAAGGTCTCCTCCGCGACCGGGCGCCGCGGGCGTACCCTCATGGCATGACTCTTCTGGTGATGCGCCGACACGTGGACTACGTGCGCGTCACCAGCATGAGCTGTCGCCCGCAGGACTGACCCTCGCGGCCTTCGAGGCCATGGCCCGGCCCGGCTCTTCGCCCGCCCCGGCCCCTGCCCTTCGCCCACGGTCCTGTCGCGGTCCCCCGGTTCCGGCGCACCCATACGCCCTTCCGTCCCGGCCGTCCTCCCGCCAACCCCGGGAACAGGACCTCCGTACATCCCGGAACGGAAACGGAACCGCTCATGTCCAGCATCACCCTGCTTCCCACCTCCCTGCCCGTGGTCGACCTCTCGCAGGCGGACGACCCGGCCACGCGTGACGCCTTCCGCGAAGGGCTGCACCGAGCGGCTCGCGACACCGGGTTCTTCCATCTCACCGGGCATGGCGTCGACGCCGCCGAGTTCACCCGCATACTCCGGCTGACCAGGGAGTTCTTCGCGCTGCCGGAGGCCGATCGGCTCGCCCTGAGCAATCTGCGCTCGCCGCACTTCCGCGGCTACACGCGCATCGGCCACGAGCTGACCGGTGGGCGTTCGGACTGGCGAGACCAACTGGACGTCGGGGCCGAGCGGCCGGTGCCGGTGGTCGGCCCGGACGACCCGGCGTACCGCTGGCTGGAGGGGCCGAACCAGTGGCCCGACGCGCTGCCGGAGCTGCGGACGGTCGTGCTCGACTGGCAGGACCGGCTGGCGGCCGTGGCGCACCGGCTGCTCCAGGAGCTGCTGGCCTCGATCGGTGCCCCGGCCGACTTCTTCGACGCGGCCTTCGCGGAGCGACCGCATCTGCACACCAAGCTGATCCGCTACCCCGGCAGCGCGCCGGAGGGCGACGGCCAGGGCGTCGGCGCCCACAAGGACTACGGCTTCCTCACCCTGCTGCTCCAGGACTCGGTGGGCGGGCTCCAAGTCCGGCTCGGGGACGGCTTCGTGGACGTGCCGCCGCTGCCCGGCGCGTTCGTCGTCAACCTCGGGGAACTCCTGGAGATCGCGACCGAGGGGTATCTGTCCGCGACCGACCACCGGGTGGTGTCGCCGCCCGGAGCGGTCGAGCGGTACTCGGTGCCGTTCTTCTACAACCCGCGTCTGGACGCCCGCGTGGAGACGGTTCCCGGCGACTATCTGGCGCACGCGCCGGGAGTGGCGCACAGCGCGGACAACCCGCTGCACGCCGAGTACGGCCGCAACGAGCTCAAGGGGTGGCTGCGCGCCCATCCGCAGGTGGCGCGGCTGCACCACCCGGAGCTCGCGGGCTGAGCGCCGGGCGCGTTTCGGGGCGCCGTCCTCCCGCGGTCGGCGGCGCCCCGGAGGGAACGGGGCCGTCTGCTCGGGGATAGACGGCCCGGCTCCGACTCCAGCTTGCGCCGTACTTCCGGGAAAAGCACGGGGTGTGCGACCACTTAAAGTGGCCAATTCGGCTGCGCCAGGGCGCTCTGTGGAGGCCGGGGCGGATGGGACGGACGTGGTCACGTGGCGTAATCGCGTGGCCTTGCCAGGGTGACGGAGGTGTCGGCACCGGCCCCTAGGCGGTTCGGCACATCCTTCCGGCGTGCGTCAGCCGCCGACGAACTCCTCGGCCCCGTAGCGCACCTCCGCCTTCTTCCAGTCGACGCCCAGCTCGGCCACGAACTTCCGGGCGAGCGCGAGGTCGGCGAGGGGGGCGATGAGGATGAGGCGGCCGTCGCGGGCGGTGACCGAGCCGCCGCCGAGTTCGTCACGGGCCTCGGGGTCCGCCAGGAGCGCGTCGTGGAGCTTGCGCGAGGTCACTCCGCCCGCCTCGATGTCGACCGCGTTGGTCTCGCGCGAGGTACGCGGGAGGTGGCGGAAGGTCAGCACGGACTCCTGCCGGTACTGCTTGCGGATGACGTCAGCGAGGTGGTGCAGCCCCGCCGCGCTCACGTGGTTGACGTCGAACTCGCGCGAGCGCTCGTACGTGGCCTGCTTGAGGCCGGAGGACCAGAAGACACCGTCGAGCAGCGTCGAGCGGCCCGCCCGCGCCCCCTGGGCGCGGATGATCTCCCGGACCTCGCGGTCGAAGCGCACCAGCCGCGTCCTGAGGCGGGGGTCGGCGGGGTCGGTGATGGTGGCGGTGTTGTCCGTGGCGAAGATCTCGGCCGTCGCCGTGGTGTGTCCCGCCCCGCCCGGGGACGGGGCCGAGGCCGTCGCCGTGCCCGCGCCCACCACCACGAAGGTCAGCGCGCCGATCGCCGCCAGTGCCGCGGCAGGCAACGTTTGCCCCGTCGCGACGACCGGCACGCACTCTCGCCGCAC
>NZ_JBJHPC010000572.1:0-4550 GCF_045257485.1 Streptomyces sp. YS-3
CCGCTTGCCCCGGTCGTCCCTCCGCCGCTCCGGCCACGGACCGTGTGTATCGCATGGGGCTATATGGAGACTTGCCTGCGGGGGGGATCGACCGGTGCCGGGGCCGTGGCCGGAGCGGCGGAGGGACGACCGGGGCAAGCGGGGCGGGCGTACCGTGGTTGCGAGGCGCTTCCCTCTTCCGACAGGCAGGGCCCCTTGGCCGCCCCGACACCGAGGAAGTCCCGTTGCCCGCACGGCACGACATCGACAGTGAACGCGAACTCTGGGACTCCTTCGCGGAGAGCACCAAAGACAAGGTCTTCCGATCTGATCCCGTATTCCGCTGGACGCAGTATGAGGGGCACGGCCCCGGCCCTGAGCTGCTCGGGGAGCCGGCGAGCGCGCTGGAAATCGGGTGCGGCACGGGGCTTGCGCTCGCCTGTCTCGCACAGAAGGGCGTGACGGCGACAGGAGTGGACCTCTCGCCCGTCATGGTCGCGAACATCACCGAAAGATGGGGCTCCTCGGGTGCGCGGTTCGTCTGCGCCGAAGTACTGGACCACCTGAGCAGCACGACGGAGACGTACGACGCCATCTATTCGATCTTCGGGGCTGCCTGGTTCACCGATCCAGCCAAACTGCTTCCCTTGATCGTGAAGCGGTTGAATCCGGGCGGTGTACTGGCTTTCTCGCACCCTCCGGCCATCCCGGGCGCCTACGGACCGCAGGGCATGTACAAGGGAGGCTTCGCCGGCAGGGCCACGTACGCCTACCGGTACAGCTATACCCCCCGGAAGTGGGAAGGCCTCCTCCGGCGGGCGGGCTTCCAGGAGGCGAACGTACGGGTGCTCGACGCCCCTGAGCACGACCACATCGGGACGTTGATCGCTCGCGCGGTGGTGGGCCGAACCAGCGCATCCGACGGCGACGGTCATCGAACCTGAGCCTTCCAGGTGGCCGGGAACCGCCCCACAAGGGCCCAGCGAACGACGGACAACCTTGACGCTCGGATGCCGCCGCAACCAAGCTCGTGCAAGTTGGCGTAAGCCACTCGGCAGCGGAGGCAGCGATGGCACTGCGGTTCATCGGGATTGATCCCGACACGGGGCAGCAGGGTTCCCCCACCGTATGGGTGGACGAGGCGAAAGGGGAGCTGGTGCTTCAAGGCTGGAAGCCGGACCGGGAGTTAGAGGCGGAGTGCGCCGCGTTCGAGGTTCCCGGCCATGCGCCGGGCATGCCGCCGCACGAAGCAGTGATCCGGATTCCGGCCCGCATGGTGCCGGTGCTGAGGAAGGCGTGCGATGTCGCAGAGGGAACCGAGCTTTAACGAGCTGCTGGCGGCGTCCCGGTCCTCGGCCGTTCATCTGGAGATGCGCGACTCGTACGGGGTGGGCGACGAGGCCGAGGACTTCGAGAAGTGGCAGCGCACAGGTGAACGCGACGTGGACCCTGCCTCTGCCTACTGGGCGCCTTGGGTTGACTTGATTCGCGGCACCGTGGCCCGGGGAGTCGTCGTCCGGCGAGCCCGTGTGGTGTCGGAGCCGGTCACGGAGTACATCCGGTACGAGCACGCCGGCACCGTGGTGAACCTCCATGCCGGGGAACAGGTGCGCTGGCTTCCCCGCCGTCAGGCATCCGACATCGCTCTTCCCGGGAACGACTGTTGGGTGTTCGACGGGAAGATCGTGCTCTTCAACCACTTCACCGGGGAGGGGAACTGGTCCGAGCCCGGCTGGGAGGTGCGGTCCGAACCGGCTGTTGCGGCACTGGCCTCCGCAGCCTTCGAGACGGTGTGGGAGCGCGGTATCCCACACGAGAAGTACTCGGTCTGACCTGACGAATCACGAAGAGCCAACTCATGTCTGCATCCGCGTCGTCCAGCGCCCAGGCCGCCCGTGAAGCCATCGCCTCCCGTCTCGGGGGTCTTCGCAGAGAGGCCGAGCTGACCGGGCATGAGCTGGCTCTTCGCTGTGGCTGGAGTCCGGCCAAGTCGTCACGCATCGAACGGGCTAGGACACCCGCGTCCGACGCCGACATCCGCGCCTGGTGCAGGGCGTGCGGAGCCGAGGGTCAGGTGGAGGACCTGATCGCGGCGAACCGGCAAGCCGACCAGATGTACGTGCACTGGCAGAAGCTCCACCGGCACGGCATGCGCCGAGCACAGGAGGAAGTCGTTCCCCTGTATGAGCAAACGCGCCACTTCCGCGTGTACTGCTCGAACGTCGTCCCTGGGATACTTCAAACCGAGGCATACGCTGCCGCCTTGCTCTCTACCATCGCAGGCTTTCAAGGAACCCCGGACGATTCGGAGACGGCCGCCGCTTCCCGGGTCGAGCGCTCGCGCGTTCTCCACGAGGGTGACCACCGGTTCGCTCTGCTCCTGGAAGAAGCGGTGCTCCGCTACCGGATCGGTGACGAGACCACCATGGCCGGCCAGCTCGGGTATCTCCTGGCAGTCATGGCCTTGCCGAACGTGAGTCTTGGAGTCATCCCTCTCACGGCTCAGCGCCGCGTTTGGCCGCTGGAGGCCTTCTACCTGTTCGACAGCCGCCAAGCGAGCGTCGAGTTGCTCACGGCCGCCGTGAACGTGACCGCCCCCAGCGAGGTTGCCACCTACGCGAAGGCGTTTTCAGAGCTGTCCAAGATCGCGGTACACGGCACAGCTGCTCGTGCCCTGATCTCAGAGGCGATTACCTCTCTCGGTTAGTTCATGTGCAAGCTGGTGCAAGAACGTAGCTGCGTGGATTCGCCACTTCCTAGGGTCCTTCCATCGACTTCGGAAGCGACCAGGAGGGCGCCATGGCGGGCATCGCGCACACGGCGGAACAGTTCTGGGAGTACGTGACCTATGAACGCCGCCGGGGAATCGGTGCTCGGCGTGCTCGCGAGCCATCAAGCCCCTGGAGCCGGTCCGTCGGCGTACCAACGAGCGCGCCTCGACCTCCCCGGTGGTCATCTACCGGCACGCGGACGTGTGCCCCAGTCAGGGCGTCATCGCGTGATGGACATGCAGACCTGGCGTGAGGGTTGGGGGCGCGCCACAGATGCGGCCGAATCGATCCGGGCAGCTGTCGCAGCGCTCGACCTTCCCGAGTCCGCTTGGAGCAGTGTCCGGCCCACGATCACGAGGACCGCGAGACCGTTCGTGGAACTGGGGACGCTCCGCGCGGACGTGGCCGAACGGATTGCCGAGGCTCTTCGAGGAGTGACGACTTCCGTCCGCTGAGGGCGGGGGACGGCCGCCTGCCGGCCGTCAGGCAGATCAGGAAGGGCACAACGATGACCGACCTGTATGGGCTCCCCATCGAGGAAGCCAAGTTCAACAAGGCGTGCGGCGGCAATACGCATCCGGACGGCGAGGCTTGCGTGACGCTCGCCAAGATCGGCTCGGACGGATGGGCCATGGGTGACAGCAAGCGGCCGGGCGCGGAGCCGCTGCGGTTCACCACGGCCGAGCTGGAAGCGGCCGGCATCGACCCCGCGCGGTTCGACCTCTCCGCGTAGCACCCCCCAAGACGGCCGCGCCCACACGCCGCCGGGCGGGGCCGTCGCCTTTCCAGAAACGGAGCCGGTATTGCACATCCATGGATACGCCTGGCTGGGTGAGAAACAGGTCTTCGACCAGGAGAGCATCAGGCGGCCCCCGCCGAGTCAGGCACCGACCGCGCATAGTCCGCTGGACGTGATCGACCGGCACCGGCAGGCCTCCGCCGAGTTCCCCACCACGGACGTGCCGCCGCTTCAGACGGCGCACTGGTTGGTCAAACCGGCTTCCATGGTCCGGGGCACCTGGGAGGAGCCGAAGGAGGCCGGGGAATGGCTCGGGCTCCAACTGACCGAGTTCGCCCCCCGCTTCGCGTCGGAGGGGGGACGGGAAGTGACCCGCCTGCGGCTGCTTGTGAAGGCGGCCGTGGAACGGCTTACCTGGGGAGGAGACGTGTCACTGGGGCACTACCTGAAAGGGACCGTGTTCCACTCGGTTGCGCTGGTGTCCTGCTCCCCGAACCTGTCCAGCCCCGAACTGTCCTGCCCGCTTGAGTAGGGGTTCGCGGCGGAGCCCCCAGGCGGGGTGCTGGGGGCGCAGCCTCCGCAAGGGCCGCGGCCCGAAGCCCGGGTCCGGGGCTCGGCGAACGGCCGGCAGCACCCGCCGGACACCATGGCCCAGTACGGGCACAGCAGGAAGAACGGATCCCCGGAAGCTCGTCGCCTCCGGAGCCGACAGGCTCGGCCTGTCACCCTCGGTCTGCCCGGCGGTTCACCGGGGCGTTGGCCACGCGGCCGGTCACACCACGGCCCACCACAAACGCAGAGAACCCCAGATCAACTGGGGTTCTCGCTGGTGTCCGAGGGGGGACTTGAACCCCCACGCCCGATAAAGGGCACTAGCACCTCAAGCTAGCGCGTCTGCCATTCCGCCACCCGGACAAGGTGTCTTTCGCGCGGGCTCGTGCCCCGCGGCGACAGAGATAACTCTACCAGGGGTTCGAGGTGGTGTTCACCCGCATATTGCGTGGTCAGGCGAGCGGCGGGCCTTCGCTTGGGTGGGGTCGCGGGGTGGTCCGGGCCGTGGT
>NZ_JBJHPC010000573.1:0-4536 GCF_045257485.1 Streptomyces sp. YS-3
CCTGCTGAGGCCCGCCCCCGCGCCCTGACGACCGCCCTCTGAGTCCGGGGCCGGTCAGGGGCTCGGGGGCGGCCGTCAGGGCGCGGGGGCGGGCCTCAGCAGGTGCCCCAGCGCCCCGCCGGCCGCCCGGCCCTGCCAGGCCAGATAGCCGGGCTCCACCAGATGCGGATCCCAGATCCGCTGCTGGGCGAGGTGCCGGGCCGTCGCGTCGCGCCACGCCCCGCGTCCGGCGGCCAGCCGCAGCAGCCGCGCCGCCACGGTGCTCGCGGTGCCCAGCTCGTACTGCGCGCAGAGCCCGGCGAACGCGGTGAAGCCGAGGTGCAGCCACTGCGCCCCCTCGGCGGTGAAGGCCCGTACGGCCGCCAGGCCGACCGCCTCCAGGGCGCCCTTCGGCGCGTCCGGCGCCCGGTGCGCGGTGTGGCGCAGCCAGCCCGGGCGGGAGCCGAAGACCGGCAGGAAGGTGACGGACGCGACGGCCTCGCCCCCGATCCGCCCGGCGAACACCCGCCGTCCGTCGCCCGCCCCGGCCGGGCCGGCCCCGATGTCCTCGTACGCCACTTCGGCCGCCTCGACCCCGGCCAGCCACGCCCGGGTTACGGCGAGGCGCAGCTCGGCCAGGCGCGGGCCGCCGAGGCGGAATTCGGGAAGGTGGACCGCGTAGGACGAACCTGCCTGGTTCACCGTGAAGCCGCAGCGCGCGAAGAGCGCGGCCTCGGGGCGCCGGAGCCGGGTGGCCACGATTCTCCGGCGGCTTTCCGCCGCGAATTCGGTGAAAGCGCGCAGCAGTGGTTCCCGGCCGTCGTGGGGTGCGATCACTCCGGCGCTCTGGTGCAGATGGCCGCCGGTATCCCGATAGGGGATCACTCCGTTCCGGCCCGCCACGGTGAAGTACTCCCCTCCCCCGCTCATCGCGAGAAACGCACCAGGATTGTCGCCGTAGGCGCGTAAAGCTCTGGAAAGCGTGTCGCCGCCGTCCACGGCACAGGTATCGATACTCATGACATTCCCCCCTGTCATGAGCATCGTCGCAGCCATGGGCCCCAATTCCCTGACGCGCGCGTCTCAGTCGGGTCTCGGCGTCCTCTCAGCGGGCGGGCCGAGGACGGCGGGCGGCTAGGACGTCGGACGGGACGCCAGGGTCCGTACCACCGCCGCCGCGGCCAGCGCGTGCCCCAGGCTGTTCAGCCGGCCCGGCTGCGGACCCCACAGCGTCCGGGGATCGGCGTCCTGCTGCCGCATGAGGTCGATGTGCAGGGCTCCATGACGGAGCGTCACGGCCGTCAGCCGTTCCACCAGGAGGCGCTGGCGGGTGCGCACCCGGTCGCGGTGGGCCGGGGCCACCTGGCCGGAGGCGGACCAGTCGAACGGGCTGACCACCACGGTGTGACGGCAGTCCGTCTCCTTCAACGAGGCGACGATCCGGCCGAGTTCGCTCTCCACCGCGTCCGCGTCGAACCGGCGCGCCCGCACATCGGGGCCGCCACACGCGATCAGGGCGAGGTCGGCCCGGAAGGCGAGCGCCTGGCCCAGCTGGCGCGAACGGACCTCGGCGAGGACGAGCTCGCGCCGGCCCTGGACGAGCAGACAGGCGAGGCCGGGGCGGGCCTCACGCAGCGCCCGGGCCACCCGGTCGGGCCAGACCCGTGGCCGGTATCCGGGGACCGCGGCGGCCCGGGCGAGCCGGCCCTCCTGTGCGCTGAGCACCACCGCGCGTCGCCACGGGAACCCGCCGAGCAGCGTCCGGGCCTCGCCCTCGCGCAGACAGCGCGGATCGTCGTCCTCCATCGCACGGTCCAGCCTTTCACTCGCCCCCGCTGCCGTCGTAGTGACCGGGGCGCCGTGCGTCAACAGCGCGTGGAGCGGGGCCGGTCGCGCCGGACCGGATCGGGCCACTCCGCCGTCCGCGGTCCCGCCGCCCCGCGGCCGGTGCCGTACGCCGGACGGTGAGACGCGCGTCTCAGCACCGTCTCAGCGTGGTCTCAGCGGCCCGGGCGAGGATCCATCCGTACGAGGACGGGAGAGGTACCCGAAGGGGTCCAACGGGGGTTGCGGGCAGGCGCCGGACCGGGCGCGAGCGGCCCGCGCAGGTTCGAACCCTGCCCTCTCCGCCACAGCACGGCTGCGCCGGGCGCGCCGAGGTGTCCGTCGACGAGTCCGTCTCCCCGTACGTCCCGGTGGTGGCCGGTCCGGCCACCAGAACGCGGGCGCGGGAGACGGCTCATGAGGTCGCGCGACGGATCGCGGGGGCCGGTACGCCCGTCGGGCCGGCTGTGACAGAGCGGCCGGGCCGTGCCCAGCAGCTCGCCCGCACCACGGGCGGGCCGGGCGGCCCGGCCGTCCTGGTGTGCGGAGGCGGGGCGACGGCCGTCCGCCCGCACACCGGTCCGGACCGCTACCCGCCGGACGGGGTCCCGTGCGCGCTCCCGGTGCCCGGCCCGTACCCCGGCATCCCCTTCGGCTCGGGCAGCGTGCGCGCCAGCCACCAGGCGAGGGCGCACAGCGCGATCAGCGGGGCGAGCGCCGCCCCGAGCCCGGCCGTCTCCCCCAGGGCGCCGATCCCCGGCGCGGTCACTCCCCCGACGCTCACCGCGAGGCCCAGCGTGACCCCGCTCGCCGTGCCGACCCGGCTCGGCAGGAAGTCCTGCCCCAGGGTGACCTGGAGGGAGAACGGCACATAGAGCACGGCCGCCGCCAGCGCGACGAAGACGAAGAACGCGGGGCCGGGCACCAGGACCACACCCGCGACGGCCGGGACCGAGGCGGCGTACGCCGTCCGCACGGTACGGACCCGGCCCCGGCGCGCCGCCAGCCGTCCCCCGGCGACGGTCCCGGCGGCGCCGCCCGCGAAGAGGGTGAACAGCGCGGCCGACCCGGTCGCGGGGCCGCCCCCGACGCGCTCCTGGGCGTAGAGGCCGATGAAGGCGCTCAGGCCGACGAAGACCACCGAGCGGCACACCACGATCGCCGAGAGCCGCAGGAACACCGGCCAGTCGTCCGGCGCGGCCGGGCTGGTGGCCCCCGCACGCCCCGGCGCCGCCCTCCGCGCGAGCACCAGCACCGCCGGCGCCGTGCACAGCACCCCGGCCACCGCGGGCACCACCAGCCACGGCGTCGCCCCGAGTCCCCCGGCGGTGAGCACCGGCCCGACCACGAGGGGCGCGAGGGCGAAGCCGAGGGTGCCGCCCAGCGAGTACCACCCCATGGCCACATGGCTGCCCCGCCCGGCGGCGCGGGCCAGCCGCGCGGACTCCGGGTGGTAGGCGGCGACGCCGGTCCCGGCGAGGGCGACGGCGAGCCAGGTGAGCGCGTAGGAGTGGCCGAGGCCGGCCAGCGCCAGGCCCACGCCCGCGCAGAGGCTGCTGAGCGGGATCAGCCAGGGCATCGTCCGGCGGTCGGTGAGCGCGCCGAACAGGGGCTGCACGACGGAGGAGAGCAGGGTCGCGGCGAGCACGATGCCGGAGACGGCGGTATAGCCGTAGCCCCGCCCGGCGACCAGGAAGGGAACGAGTGCGGGCACCGCCCCCTGGTAGAAGTCGACCGTGGCGTGGCCCAGGGCCAGCACGGCGACGGCGGACGGTTTTCTGGTGGATTTGGTGGGGCCGGTGGGACTGGTGGTGCGCGCTGTCGTCGTCACCCCCCGATCCTGCGGGCGCGGCCGGTCGGCGGGCTTCCGATAAAGTGCCGAGCTGTGCCGATATTCCGCCACGGGCCGCCGCACATCCCCACCACCACCCGGCACCTGGCGCCGGGCACCGGGGTGCGGGCCCACCGCCACGAGGTGCACCAGGTCGTCTACGCGGGCCGGGGCGTCCTGTCGGTGAGGACGGACGCGGGCACCTGGGTGGCCCCGGCCACCCGGGCGATCTGGGTGCCGGCCGGGACGTCGCACGAGCACCGGGCGTACGGCGAGACCGCTCTGCACACCGTCGGCGTTCCGCTCGACCGCGATCCGCTGGGGCTCCCCCGGCCCGCGGTCCTGGCGGTGGAGCCGCTGCTGCGCGAGCTGATCATCGCGTACAGCTCGCCGGAACCGAAGGGGACACCCGAGGCCGACCGGATGCTGGCGGTCGTCCTGGACCGGTTGCGGCACGCGCCGGAGCAGCCGCTGCACCTGCCCGCGCCCCGCGATCCCCGGCTCGCGGCGCTCTGCGCGCTCCTGGACGACGACCCGGCCGACCCCCGGACGCTGGGCGAGCTCGGCGCGGCGGTGGGGGCGAGCGCCCGCACCCTGGCCCGGCTGTTCCGCGCCGAGGCGGGCATGACCTTTCCGCAGTGGCGCACCCAACTGCGGCTCCACCACGCGCTGGTGCTGCTCGCCGGGGACGCCACGGTGACCTCGGTGGCCCGCCGCTGCGGCTGGTCCTCGACCAGCGCGTTCATCGACGTGTACCGCCGGGCGTTCGGGCACACGCCCGGGGCGCGGCGGGCCGCGGCGGGGGCCGCCGCACCTGTCGCCGATGTACCGCACAGGTTTACCCCGGACCCAACCGCCGGTTGACGCCGAGCACATGGGGGCCTTGCCACCATGTGCTCAGG
>NZ_JBJHPC010000574.1:0-4529 GCF_045257485.1 Streptomyces sp. YS-3
CCCCCACGCCGCCACGGCCCGCCAGTTCCAGCCGGCCCGGTACCAGTACGCCCCGCCCCGCGACCGCCGGTTGAAGACCTGGAGGGCGTCCGCGTCGTACACGCCCCGGCAGCGGACGAAACCGATCAGGGTGATGACCGCCCACGGCGTGCCGATCGCCGTCAGCAGCAGGACGAACGACGTCATCGCCGCCTGCGCGTCCCACGCGTAGTGGCCCGCGAAGACGCACACCGTCGCCACCCCGGCCACCGCGAACGTCGCCTGCGTACGCGACGCGCGCGGCAGGATCGCGTCGAGGTCGAGGCCCATCGAGTACAGCATCAGACCCGCGTTGCCCACCGACCCCGCCGACGCCGCGAGGAGGAGCGGGACCAGGTACCAGCCCGGCGCCGCCGCCACCAGCGGGCCCGCGTAGTCCGCCGCCGCCCGCGCCGCGTACGCCGTGAACGTGCCGAACAGCTGCGGCACCAGCAGCCCGGCGATCAGGCCCAGCCAGGTCGCGTGCAGCACCCTGCGCGGGGTGTGGCGGCTCGGGGAGATGTAGCGCGTGTAGTCGCCGAGCAGCGTGATGAACGCGATCGGGCCGCTCAGCCCCGCCGCCACCAGCGCCAGCAGCCACGTCGGCCAGAACGTGCCGAGCAGATAGCCGCCCGCGCCGGGCAGCGCGGCCGTCGTGAAGTGCGGGGCGTAGGCCGCGACCCCCAGGACCAGCAGCGCGGTCATGCCGACCGCCAGGACCCGGGACAGGCGCAGCAGCACCCGGTACCCGTACACCGCGCCGATCACCGTCGCCGCGGCGAGCACCGCGTACACGATCCCGTACGAGGCACCGCCGGTGGGCAGGCCGAAGAGCCGGTGCAGGACGCCCGCCATCGCGTCGCCGCCGATCCAGACCGTGAGCGCCGTGTAGCCGAGGGACAGCAGCAGGCCCACCACGGAGCCCACCAGTCTGCCCCGCACCCCGAACTGCGCGCCCGACGACGTCGACAGGTTGGTCGCCGTGCGCAGGGACACCAGCGCCAGCGGCGCCGTCAGCGCCGTGCCCACCAGCGTGCCCGCGACGACCGCGCTCACCGACGCCCACCAGCCGAGGCCGAAGGAGACCGGGAGCCAGCCGAAGACGATCACGCCCAGGCAGAGGTTGGAGCCGAGCAGGATCGACACCAGGTCGCGTGGGCCGCTGGTGCGTTCCTCCTCCGGGATCGTGTCGACTCCGCGCTGTTCGATCTGCATGGGCTGCCCCTGACGCTCGATGGCCTTGACGCGCTGGCCTGATGTCGACGTTCCGGTTCTTTGAGTGGCGTTCAATGTGAGGTCAGGTGCATGTGTCAGTCAACCCCTTGATTGCTTCTAGCAAGCCGTTAGAGTGGTGTTCTAAATGGAGGTGTGCTGCGTGCGACTTACCCCTACGGAACGTGACCGGCTGCTGCTCTTCGGCGCGGCCGAGCTCGCCCGGGCCCGCCGGACGCGCGGGCTGCGGCTGAACGTCCCCGAGGCCACCGCGCTCATCGCGGACACCGTCTGCGAGGCGGCCCGCGACGGACGCCGGCTCGCCGACGCCATCGCGGCGGCCCGGAGCGTCCTCGGCCCCGACGACGTCCTGCCGGGGGTCGTGGACGTGGTCACCGAGGTGCACGTCGAGGCCGTCTTCGACGACGGCTCGCGGCTCGCCGTCGTCCCGGCTCCCATCAGTGGCGCCGGCGGACTCGGCGCGGACGCCCCCGGCGCCGTGCTGCCCGGCCCGCAGGGCCCGGACCCCGAGCCCGCCCTCCGGCTCACCGTGCGCAACACCGCGCCCGTCCCCGTCAGCGTCACCTCGCACTTCCACTTCTTCGAGGCCAACCCGCGCCTCGACTTCGACCGGGCCGCCGCGTACGGGACGCGGCTGTGCGTACCGGCCGGGTCCTCGGTCCGGTTCGACCCGGGCGGCGAGGCCGAGGTCGGGCTCGTCCCGATCGGCGGCGCCCGGATCGCCATCGGATTCGCCGGACTGGTCGACGGTCCGCTGGACGCGCCCGGCGCCCGCGAGGAGGCCCTGCGCCGGGCCGCCGCCTGCGGCTACCTGGGCGCACACCCGGAAGGAGCGGTCTCATGAGCAGGCCCAGCCGCCACAGCGACCACTGCGCGCCCGGCAGCCGCCACATCGACCCCGACGAGTACGCGGCCGTCTTCGGACCCCGGGCCGGGGACCGGATCCGGCTCGGGGACAGCGGGCTGACCGTCCGGGTGGAGTCGGACTCCCAGCGGCCCGGCGACGAGTTCCTCGCCGGGTTCGGCAAGACCGCCCGCGACGGACTGCATCTGAAGGCCGCCGCCGTCCGCGACACCTGCGACGTCGTGATCAGCAACGTCGTCGTCATCGACGCGGTGCTGGGCATCCGCAAGGTCTCCATCGGCATCCGCGAGGGCCGTATCCACGCCGTCGGGCGCGCCGGGAACCCCGACACCCTCGACGGGGTGGACGTCGTCGTCGGCACCGGGACCAGCATCGTCTCCGGCGAGGGGCTGATCGCCACCGCCGGCGCGGTGGACACCCATGTCCATCTGCTCTCGCCGCGCATCATGGAGGCCTCGCTCTCCTCCGGCGTCACCACCCTCATCGGCCAGGAGTTCGGCCCGGTGTGGGGCGTTGGCGTCAACTCGCCCTGGGCGCTGCGGAACGCCTTCGCGGCCTTCGACGCCTGGCCCGTCAACATCGGCTTCCTGGGCCGGGGTTCGTCCTCCGACGGCGCCCCGCTGGTGGAGGCGCTCGCCGAGGGCGGCGCCTGCGGCTTCAAGGTCCACGAGGACATGGGCGCGCACACCCGCGCCCTGGACACGGCGCTGCGCGTGGCCGAGGAGCACGACGTACAGGTCGCCCTGCACAGCGACGGCCTGAACGAGTGCCTCTCGGTGGAGGACACCCTCAAGGTCCTGGAGGGGCGGACCATCCACGCCTTCCACATCGAGGGCTGCGGCGGCGGCCACGTCCCCAACGTGCTGAAGATGGCGGGCGTGCCCAACGTCATCGGCTCCTCCACCAACCCGACCCTGCCGTTCGGCCGGGACGCGGTCGCCGAGCACTACGGGATGATCGTCTCCGTCCACGGCCTCAAGCCGGACCTGCCCGGCGACGCGGCCATGGCGCGCGACCGCATCCGGGCCGGGACGATGGGCGCCGAGGAGGTGCTGCACGACCTGGGCGCGATCGGCATCACCTCCTCCGACGCCCAGGGCATGGGCCGCGCGGGCGAGACCGTACGCCGCACCTTCGCCATGGCCGCGAAGATGAAGGCCGAGCTCGGCCCGCTGGAGGGCGACGGCGAGGGCGACGACAACGCGCGCGTGCTGCGCTACATCGCCAAGCTCACCATCAACCCGGCGCTCGCCCACGGCCTCGCGCACGAGATCGGCTCCATCGAGGTCGGCAAGCTGGCCGACATCGTGCTGTGGCGGCCCGCCTACTTCGGCGCCAAGCCGCAGATGGTCCTCAAGTCCGGCTTCCCGGCCTGGGGCGTCACCGGTGATCCGAACGCGGCCACCGAGACCTGCGAGCCCCTGGTCCTCGGCCCGCTCTTCGGCGCCCACGGCGCCACCCCCGCCGAGCTCTCCGTCGCCTTCGTGGCCCGTGCCGCCCTCGACCAGGGAGGCGATCTGATGCCGACGCGCCGGCGCCGGGTCGCCGTGCGCGACACCCGGGGCATCGGCCCCGCCGACCTCGTCCTCAACTCCCGTACCGGAGCGGTCGACGTGGACGGCCGCACCGGACTGGTCACCCTCGACGGCGACCCGCTGCGCTCGGAGCCCGCCGACTCCGTCTCCCTCAACCGCCTCTACTTCCTCTAAGGACGCCACGATGACCGCTGCCGCCGACGGCTTCCGCATGCCCGCCGAGTGGGCCCCGCACGAGCGCACCTGGATGGCGTGGCCCGGCCCCAACGTGACCTTCCCGAACGAGGACGAGCTCGCCGGGTCCCGGGCCGCGTGGGCGGCCGTCGCCCGGACCGTGCGCCGCTTCGAGCCGGTCACCGTCGTCTGCGGCCCCGGTCAGAGCGCCGGGGCCGGCGCCCTGCTCGGCCCCGGCATCGATCTCGTGGAGCGCGAGCTCGACGACGCCTGGATGCGCGACATCGGCCCGACCTTCCTGACCAACGGCTCCGAACTCGCCGCCGTGGACTGGACGTTCAACGGCTGGGGCGCCCAGGACTGGGCCCGCTGGGAGCACGACGCCAAGATCGGCGCATACGTCTCGGACCTCGCCGGGGCGCGTACGTACACCTCGCGCCTGGTCAACGAGGGCGGCGCGATCCACGTCGACGGCGAGGGCACGGTCCTGCTCACCGAGTCCGTGCAGCTCGGCCCCGAGCGCAACCCCGGCTGGACGCGCGAGCAGGTCGAGGCGGAGATCCACGCCATGCTCGGCACCCGCAAGGCGATCTGGCTGCCGCGCGGCCTGACCGCCGACTATCCGCCGCACGGCTACGGCACGCTCGGCCACGTCGACATCGTCGCCGCGTTCGCCCGCCCCGGCGTGGTCGTCGCGCACACCC
>NZ_JBJHPC010000575.1:0-4524 GCF_045257485.1 Streptomyces sp. YS-3
GGATGGGGGCGGGCGGCTGGTCGAGGTTTTTCAGGGTTACGTACGGCCTGATCAGCAGGGGGTCGAAGTCCTCCTGCGGTGTCGGTGTCGGTGCCGGGCACGGGCAGGTCGGTCTGCCCGTGGGCTCGCGGTATGCACCACATTCAGGACATGCGTGTCCCGTCATCTTGGGTTCCCTCCCCTTGAACTGCCTGCGATTATGCAGGTCCCGGGCGGGGCGTCGGAGGGGGCCCCGGGCTGCCCGGCAGGCCATTTTCGGACATTGCTATCAGGATGGAGAGAGGCGGGGCACGGACGGCGACAGAGAGGGGCGTGCCCATGGCTCAGGAAACGGCCCCCACGGCACTCTCCCCGGGGGACGGGCCCGGCGCCGGGCACGAACGGCGGACCGTGCTCGTCGCCATCGGCGCGCTGCTGCTCGGCATGCTGCTGGCCGCGCTCGACCAGACCATCGTCTCCACCGCCCTGCCCACCATCGTCAGCGAGCTCGGCGGGATGGAGCACCTGTCGTGGGTGGTCACCGCGTACATGCTCGCCTCCACCGCCGCGACCCCACTGTGGGGCAAACTCGGTGACCAGTACGGCAGGAAGAAGCTGTTCCAGGCCGCCATCGTGATCTTCCTCATCGGCTCGGCGCTGTGCGGAATCGCGCAGGACATGGGGCAGTTGATCGCCTTCCGGGCGCTCCAGGGCCTCGGCGGCGGCGGGCTGATGGTCCTGTCGATGGCGATCGTCGGCGACCTCGTCCCGCCGCGCGAACGCGGCCGGTACCAGGGCCTGTTCGGCGCCGTGTTCGGGGCGACCAGCGTCCTCGGTCCGCTGCTCGGCGGGCTCTTCACCCAACACCTCAGCTGGCGCTGGGTGTTCTACGTCAACCTGCCGGTCGGCGTCGTGGCGCTGCTGGTGATCGCGGCGGTCCTGCACATCCCCGTGCACGGCACCCGGCACACCATCGACTACCTCGGCACCCTCCTGATCGCCTCCGTCGCCACCTGTCTGGTCCTCGTCGCCTCGCTCGGCGGCACCACCTGGGCCTGGGGCTCGGCACAGATCATCGGGCTCGCGGTGCTGGGCGCGGTACTGCTCGCCGCGTTCGTCGCCGTCGAGCGGAAGGCCGCGGAACCGGTCCTTCCGCTGAAGCTGTTCCGTATCCGCACCTTCACGCTCGTCGCCGTCATCAGCTTCGTCATCGGCTTCGCGATGTTCGGCGCGATGACCTATCTGCCGACGTTCCTCCAGATCGTCCAGGGCGTCACCCCCACCATGTCCGGGGTGCACATGCTGCCGATGGTCTTCGGGCTGCTGCTGACGTCGACCGTGTCCGGCCAGATCGTGTCGCGTACCGGCCGCTGGAAGGTCTTCCCGATCGCGGGCACGGCCATCGTCACCTTCGGCCTGCTCCTGCTGCACCGGCTCACCGAGGCCAGCTCCACCTGGGAGATGAGCCTGTACTTCTTCGTCTTCGGCGCGGGGCTCGGCCTGGTGATGCAGGTGCTCGTCCTGGTCGTCCAGAACGCCGTGGCCTACCGGGACCTGGGCGTGGCCACCTCCGGGGCGACCTTCTTCCGCTCGATCGGGGCCTCCTTCGGTGTGGCGATCTTCGGCACGATCTTCACCAACCGGCTGAACGGCAAGCTCACCGACGCGCTGGCGGGCCGCGAGCTCCCGCCGGGCACAGGTCCCGCGCGGCTGGCCGCCGACCCGCGCACGATCGCCCAACT
Organism: Streptomyces sp. YS-3; assembly: GCF_045257485.1. Classification (NCBI taxonomy): domain Bacteria; kingdom Bacillati; phylum Actinomycetota; class Actinomycetes; order Kitasatosporales; family Streptomycetaceae; genus Streptomyces; species Streptomyces sp. YS-3. Next base: position 1,722 of record NZ_JBJHPC010000575.1, read on the forward strand.
GCCACCGCGGTTGCGTCCGCCGGTGCTGCACGCGTACGCGCAGTCGATCACCGATGTCTTCCTCTACGCGGTCCCGGTGACGCTGCTCGCCTTCGCCATCGCCTGGTTCCTGCGCGAGGACAAGCTGCGGGGCGCGGTCACCGCGCCCGACGCCAGCCAGACCGTGGCGTCCAACCCCGTCGAGCGTTCGTCGTACGACGAGTGCGCGCGGGCGCTGTCGGTGCTGGGCACCCGGGAGGGCCGCCGCGCGATCTACCAGAAGATCACCGCCAAGGCGGGCCTCGACCTGCTGCCCGCCGCGAGCTGGCTGCTGCTGCGCATCCAGCGGCACGGCTCCGCCGAACCCGCCGCCCTGGCCGAGCACACGCCCGTGCCGCTCACCGTGATCACGGAGGGCGGGCGGCAGTTGGAGGAGCGCGGTCTGGCCCGGCGCGAGGGCAGGGAACTGGTCGCCACCGAGAGCGGACGGGCGACCGCCCTGCTGCTCGGCCGGGCCCGCGAGGAGTCCCTGGCGGAGCTGCTCGGCGACTGGTGGGGCCCGGACCGCCCGACCGACCTGGTCGGGCTGGTGGAGGAGCTGACGGCCGAGCTGTCCGGATCGGACGGGGAGCTGCCGCGCGGGCCGCAGCCGCACCGGGACCACATGCGGTGAACGGGCCGCCTCCCCGCTCCGGTCCTCACAACTCCTTGGCGAACCACCGCTCCGCGTACGGGCGTTGGGCGTAGGGATCGATCTCGCGATAGCCGTTGCGCGCGTACAGCGCCCGCGCCTCGACCAGGTCGTGGCGGGTGTCCAGGGCCACGCGGCGGGCGCCGAGCCGGCGCGCGGCCGTCTCCAGCGCGGTGAGCAGGGCCGCGCCGCCGCCGGTGCCGCGCAGACCCGGGCGTACGTAGACCCGGGTCAGCTCGGCGGTGGCGGGGGCCGTTCCGTCGATGACCGGGGCGGTCTCGCAGAGCAGGATCCCGCCGCACGCGGCGGCCACCCCGTCGCGGCGGCCGACCACGAAGTCGCCCAGCGGAGGCCGCAGCCGGTCGGCGCCGTCGTCCGTGAGGCCCTGCTCGATCTCTTCGGCGGTGGCCGGGCGCCCGTACCAGCGGCTCGCCACCTCGTCGTAGTACTCGCGGCGGAGCAGCGCCGCGTCGGGGGAGTCGTACGGCTCGCGGTTCATGATCCAACTCATGGCGTCTGCCTACCCGACGCAGGCACCGTTTGGCCACCGAATTCCAGGCAACCCGGCGGACAAGGCCCAACTCACCGGGAAGGCACACATGTCCACGATCGTGATTGTCGTCCTGATCGCGGTGCTCGCCCTCGCCGTGCTCGCCGTCGTCGTCCGGTTCGCGCTGCGCGGGTCGGCGACCGGGGGGCGCGGACTGCGCAAGCGCTTCGGTCCCGAATACGACCGGGCGGTCGTCCTGCACGACGGGGACCGCCGGGCCGCCGAACGTGAACTCACCGAGCGGCTGAAGCGGCACGGCTCGCTCTCCGTGCGCCCGCTGGCCCCCGAGGTCCGCGAGCACTACCTCGCGCGCTGGGCGGGCGTGCAGGAGCAGTTCGTCGACTCGCCGCGGCGGGCGGCCGAGGCGGCCGACCAGCTGGTGGCCAGTCTCGCCGAGGAGCGGGGCTTCCCGGCGGCGAAGGCGTACGAGGAGCAGATCGCGGCGCTGTCCGTGCACCACGCCGGGCAGCTCGACGGCTACCGCCGGGTGCACCGCGCGGCGCGCGGCACGGGTGACACCGAGGAGATACGGGAGGCGGTCATCGAGGCCCGCAGCCTGTTCGAGGAGCTACTGACGGCCGGGCCGCGCCAGGCCCAGCCGACGCGCCGCCCGGCTCTGCCGCGGCGCCATGCGAAGGGGGCGGTGTGATGCGGCACCACGACGACGAGCCGGTGGGGACCCCGGGGGCCGCGGCGGTTCCGGATTCGCCGCAAGTGGCTCCGGCGGTACGGGCGTCCGATCCCGGGGTGCCGGGGTCCGGTGCGGGTTCCGGTGCGGGTGTGCCGGGGGCCGGTGCGGCCGGGCGGGCCCAGGACCCCGCGCTGAGCGTGCCGGAGCCGGGTATGGGCGCGTCCGGCTCGGCCACGGCCACGGCCATGGTGCCGGGCGAGCAGCCCGCGCCGCCTCCGCCGGCCGACCTCGCGCCGCTCGCCCTGCTCCCCACGGAGGAGCGCGACAAGTGGGCGCTGCGGCTGCACCGGGCGGTGACCGGGTTCATCGACGAGCCCCGCAAGTCCGTTGAGGAGGCCGACGCCGTACTGGGCGAGACGGCCGGGCGGATCGCGGAACTCGTGAAGGAGCGGCGGCCGGATCTCTCCGCGAAGAGCGACACGGAGGAGTTGCGGTTGGCGTTGCGGGAGTGCCGGGAGCTGACGGAGCGGATGCTGGAGCTGTAGGAGGCCGGTTTTCCGTCTGCGGGCCGTGGAGGGTTGCTCGCGCAGTTCCCCGCGCCCCTAGGGGTCCGTGGCCGAGCCTGCTCCCGGGGCGGGGCCCCGCCCCGGTGGCCCCCCGGACGAAGTCTGGCCGTTGTGGTGGGTTGCTCGCGCAGTTCCCCGCGCCCCTTAAATGCCTGTGGCTGAGCCGGGTTTCCCGGTTGCGGCGGGCGTGCTCAGGGGCGCGGGGAACTGCGCGCCTAGCCACAGCGGGCCCGCAGGCAATGGCTCACCCCAGCGGGGGCGGCACCACCACCGGTTGTGGTGGGGTGACCGGGCGGCGGCCTGCCCTGCGGCGGATCAGCAGCAGCGCCGCCGACAGCCCGGCCAGCACCCCGCCCCCCACCGCCAGCACCCACGCCGGCACACCC
>NZ_JBJHPC010000576.1:0-4513 GCF_045257485.1 Streptomyces sp. YS-3
GAGCAGGGGGAGCGGGGCGTGCAGGCGCCAGATGCCCGGGAGGTCCAGTTGGGCCTGGCGTTTCACCAGCAGGATCTGCTGGACGGTGAGGAACGCGGTGAGCTTGCATTCCCCACTGCGCAGGGCGACCAGTCGGGCGTCGCGTACGACGGCGACAAGCCCCGTGATCTTGAAGGCCAGGTCGAGGCCCACATCGAGGGTGCCGAGGTTGACGCCGTCCACGAGCACGTCGACGTAGGGGCGGTGGCGCGAGGTGATCTCGTGGGTCGCGAGAGCGACGACCTCCTCGCTGCCCGGGGCGGCGCGGGTGCGGCGCGCGGCCTCCTTGAGTGCGGCGTGCTTGCGCCAGCCGCCCGCTGCCACGTCGAAGAGATCCATGCTGAGGAAGGAATCGATGACGGAGGCCATCTCGCCCTCGACGGCGCGTTGTGCTGGGGCCGTCAGCGGGCGGCTCGTTCCCGCGAGGACCACTCGGGCCGCCCCGGTGCCCTGGAGCGGGCCGACGAGCGCATCGGCCGGGCTGCCGTCCGCCTGGCCGAACAGGAAAGCACGCACCGAGAACGGCTCTGTCGCCGGAGCAGTCGTGGTCATGGCTTCACCTCGGAGGAGGCTGAAAGGGCCGATGGAGATCAACAGAGGTCAGTACAGACGCTGGTCACCCGGATCCGTGTGAGGTTCGAGCCGTACGGTGCGGTCCGCCGAACCGGGGTCCCGCTCCTCCTGTAGCGCGACCGTGCCGGCTCCGGGGCGCAGTGCGGCGCGGATGTGGTCGTGAGCCCAACGGGGGCCACGCTGGCGATGGTTGAGCAGGGAGAACAGGACGGCCAGGAGCAGCACGGCTCCGAAGAGGGTGGGCCCGACCACCCAAGCGGTGGGGATCGCGTTGCTGCCTTGGTCGGTTCCGCCAGTGCTCCCGTCGGTGCTACCGGTGGCGCTCGTGTTCTTGCCCGTGGTGCCTGTAGTGCCGGTGTCGTTGCCCGTAGGGCCTGTGGTGCCCGTGTCGTTGCCCGTAGGGCCTGTGGTGCCCGTGTCGTTGCCTGTGGAGTTCCCGTCGCTGCTTCCCGTGGCATTTCCTGTCGTGGTTCCGTTCGTCGCGGGCTCCGTCACCGTGAAATCAGCGGTGGCCTTCCGGTCGGGATAATCCGTGCAGGTCGCGTACACGTGGTGAGTCGTCGCGGTTGCATCTGCCGGAACGGCAAACTGCGCGGTGAACGCTCCGTCGCTCGTGACGTCGGCTCCCGGGAGCGGGGTGTCGTCCCACTTCAGATCCACATACGAGCAGTTGAATTGAGAACCGCTTACCGTGACAGATGTCCCTGACGCGCCTTCGGTGGGGTCCAGCGTGATTTCGGCGTCGGCCGGCGCCGTGACGACGAAGGGGGCGGTGCCGTAGGAGGCCTGTCTGTTGGCGTCTATACACCACGCCTGCACGTCATGAGACTTGGGAGTGGCGTCGGCCGGCACAGAGAAGGAGACGACCCCGGCGTCATCTGTCTTTGCGAAATCGCGGGGGCTCCCGTCCCAATCGATTTCGCTGATATAGCCAGGCGTGGTGCAGCTGGCCATACTGACGCTCACGGAAGTACTCGGGGCCCCCTCGGACGGGCTGAGGGAAATCGGTGCCGACGCGGACGGGCTCGGTGCCGCATGGGCCGCCGGGGCCCACGCAACCGCGATACTCACCAGCACGGCGGTCAGCGATCTGCAGAGGATCCGCGCGACGAATGACATGAGTCAGGGAGAAAGCGGAGGGAGAGGAGGGGCCGGAGCACGGAGTACGGAGTACGGAGTACGGAGTACGGTACCCCGGGTATCTGCCCTCAGGTATCACACTCCTCAATTCTCCTCCCTCCTGCCTTCCCCCGCTCGTCGTCAGCGGAATATCCCGGCAGGGAGATCTGCGCCTCAGCATGCTGCCATGAGCCGTGCGGAGGACCCTGGAACCATGAATGAGGCGCCGATAATCGTGCATCCGTTGCGCGGCACGGGTGGGCGGCGGGTGACGATCCGCGGGCAGATCGTCGGCCTGGCCTACTCCGACCGGGACCTGGCCGAGATCCTGCGCCGTGCCGGAATCGAGGAGAGTGTTGCCGAGGACATGGTGGCGGGGGACTCGCAGATGATCGAGTGGCGGGGCGGGCGTGCCCACCACTACGAAGCGGCTTAGTGAATCCCCCGCACCCGCCCTGACATGCGTTCAGCCAGCCCTGTTCGGGGCGCGCGCGAACAAGCGGTGATCAACGCGCGCGGTCAATCGGTGGTCAATCGGTGGTCAATCAGTGCAGTCCGGCGAAGAGGTCGTTCTCGGGCACGGCCGCGCCCGTGGTGTCCTGCACGCGTACGAAGGTCTCGACGCCCATCAATTCGGTGAACCTCTCCTGGCCCATCTTGAGGAAGAAAATGTTCTCGCCCTGGCTGGCATGCGCGGCCAGCGCCTCGAACTTCTGACCGCCGAACCCGCTGGCGTCCACCCAGGTGGTGATCTCCTCGTCCGGGAGTCCGATCTCGGCCAGTGCGGCGGCCTCAGCGGGATCGGGCTCCTGCCCCTCCGTACCGAACTCGCGCATGACCTCCCCGAACCGCTGCATCATCGAGCGGGGCGCCGTCGTCCAGTACACCTTCGGGGTCAGCTCGGTCATCTTCAGCGCCGCCATGGTGATGCGGTTGGCCTGAATGTGATCGGGGTGACCGTAGAAGCCGTTCTCGTCGTAGGTGACGACCACATCGGGCTCATAGCGCCGGAAGAGCTCCGCGAGCCGGGCGGCGCCCTCCTCGACGGGTGTCTTCCAGAAGGAGCCGGGGGCGTCGTTGGTCGCCCAGCCCATCATCCCGGAGTCGGCGTAATCGAGCATCTCCAGGTGACTGACCTTCAGGATTTCGCAGCTGGCCTCAAGTTCCTGACGCCGCATCAAGGCCACGGCCGCCGGGTCGTGTCCGGGGTCGCCCGGCTTGACGCCCCCAGGTCCGTCGCCGCAACCGCCGTCGGTACATGTCACGAGGACTGTGCGAACGCCCTCCGCCGCGTACCGGGCAAGGACTCCTCCTGTTCCCGTGGCCTCATCGTCGGGGTGGGCGTGCACCGCCATGAGTGTCAGGGGCCGGTTGTTCATGAAACAGTCCTCCAGCGTGGAAAAGTCTCGGTCCGAGGCAGTGGCGGGCGCATGGGCAGTCGCCCCTCACTGTCGATGTGTCGGATGAGCGGGCGTGCCGCGACCCCGCGGGCCCCGCACCGCGTCGGGGCGGCCTGCCGCTCTGGGTGTTCCGCGTCCGCGCGGCACCGGTCTCATGCCGGTGCAACAGTTTCGGCCGTACCGGTTGTTCCCGCCGAACACCAAAATCCCTCCGGGACCCGCCCTCGGCGAGAGCCCGGAAACCGCGCGGGGCGTGCCGCGCGGCGGCGTCGTCGGTCGCTTGCGACGAAGGCTCGTTCTGGCATCACACCGCTGCTTTACGTTCCGCCCGGCGTGGGGGAGGGGCTGGTGGTGCTGCCGCCGAGGGCGGTGACGGAGGCGGTGTAGGCGGGTTTCGGCTAGTAGTTGGCGTCGTACATGGTGGCGGCGCCGTAGCCGGGGAAGGTGCCGGGAATCCAGGAGTCCGCGTCACCGACACCCCACTGGGTGATGCCCGCGCAGCCGGGGACGGCCAGGCAGGTGTTGATCACGGCCGTGTAGTCGCTCGCCTGCTGCGCGAGCGCGGCGCCGGTCGCGGGGAGCTGGACGCGGTCGTCGAGCTCGGTGATGGCGACGTTCACCCCCAGTGCGGTGAACCGCTGGAGGTTGGCCTTGAAGGACGACGGGACCTGGCCGAGGATGAAGTGGGCCTGGAAGCCCACACCGTCCAGAGGGACGCCCTGGGCCTTGAGAGACTTGACCAGGTTGTACATGGCGTCACTCTTCGCGTTCTGGCCCTCGATGTTGTAGTCGTTGAGGTACAGCTTGGCGTCCGGGTCGGCCGCGCGTGCGGTACGCAGCGCGTCGGCCACGTATCCGCTGCCCATCGCGTTGAAGAAGGCGTCGGAGCGGTAGCTGCCGTCCTCGTTGAACAGCTCGTTGACCACGTCCCAGGCGTAGAGCTTGCCCTTGTAGTGCGAGACCTCGGTGGTGATGTGGTTCTCCATCGCGGCCTTGACCTGGGTGGTGGGCAGGCTGCTCACCCAGGAGGGGAGCTGGTTGTGCCAGACCAGGGTGTGGCCGCGCAGCTTCATCGCGTGGTCCTGGGCGAAGGAGACGATCCGGTCGGCGGGGGTGAAGTTGAAGCTGCCCCGCGAGGGCTCGGTGGTGTCCCACTTCATCTCGTTGCCGGGGGTCAGCATGCCGAACTGGCTGCCGGCGACGGCGGTGAGCGAGGAGTTGTTGAGGTCGCTCTGGGTGATGGCGGTACCGAAGTAGATGCCCTTGGCCTCGGCGAGCGAGCGGAGTGAGGGTCCGGCCGCGCCCGCCTGGCCGGTGGGCAGGAACGTGGCCGCGGCCAGGGCGACGACCGCGGTGACGGCGGCGGCGCCGAGGGCGCGGCG
>NZ_JBJHPC010000577.1:0-4496 GCF_045257485.1 Streptomyces sp. YS-3
CGAAGGCACGCACGACGCACGGGGCACCGGCCGCGCCTCGGTGCCCCGTGCGTCGTGCGTGCCTTCGGTGTCCATCGACCCTTTGCCCCCTGACCAGCCAGGTCCGTAACCGAGTCCAGCGGCCCAATCTAAACGGAACCGGCGGACTACGGGGTGTAGCGCGCCCTAATAAGGGGGCAGGGGAACAAGGGCCGCCACCGGTCCGCGTCCGGCGCCCCGCTCCCGAGCGGAGCCCGCCGCTATGTCCGCGAAGGACAACGAAACGTCCGCACCACTCCCCAACGGAGCATGCCCGCACCCCCTTCCGACCCCTAGCCTGCGAAGAAAGCCAAGGAAGCGTCCAAAAACACCCGCGTCCACCCCACCCGCGTCCGCAAAGACCGCCAGATCATCCAGGAGCCCTCATGACCGCGATCCCGCAGGAGCGCCGCATCGTCACCGCGATCCCCGGCCCCAAGTCGCAGGAGCTGCAGGCCCGCCGCCTCGCCGCGGTCGCGGCCGGTGTGGGCTCCACCCTGCCCGTCTTCACCGCGCGCGCGGGCGGCGGCATCATCGAGGACGTCGACGGCAACCGTCTGATCGACTTCGGCTCCGGCATCGCCGTCACCAGCGTCGGCGCCTCCGCCGAGGCCGTCGTGCGCCGCGCCTCCGCGCAGCTCGCCGACTTCACCCACACCTGCTTCATGGTCACGCCGTACGAGGGGTACGTCGAGGTCGCCGAGGCGCTCGCCGAGCTGACCCCGGGCGACCACGCCAAGAAGTCCGCCCTGTTCAACAGTGGCGCGGAGGCCGTCGAGAACGCGGTGAAGATCGCCCGTGCGTACACCCGGCGCCAGGCCGTCGTCGTCTTCGACCACGGCTACCACGGCCGTACCAACCTGACGATGGCGCTGACCGCCAAGAACATGCCGTACAAGAACGGCTTCGGCCCGTTCGCGCCCGAGGTCTACCGCGTCCCGGTCGCCTACGGCTACCGCTGGCCGACCGGCGCCGAGAACTGCGGCCCCGAGGCCGCCGCCCAGGCGATCGACAACATCACCAAGCAGATCGGCGCCGACAACGTCGCCGCGATCATCATCGAGCCGGTCCTCGGCGAGGGCGGCTTCATCGAGCCGGCCAAGGGCTTCCTGCCCGCCATCGCGCAGTTCGCCAAGGACAACGGCATCGTCTTCGTCGCCGACGAGATCCAGTCCGGCTTCTGCCGCACCGGCCAGTGGTTCGCCTGCGAGGACGAGGGCATCGTCCCGGACCTGATCACCACCGCCAAGGGCATCGCGGGCGGTCTGCCGCTCTCCGCCGTGACCGGCCGCGCCGAGATCATGGACGCCGCGCACGCGGGCGGCCTCGGCGGCACCTACGGCGGCAACCCGGTGGCCTGCGCCGGCGCGCTCGGCGCCATCGAGACCATGAAGGAGCTCGACCTCAACGGCAAGGCCCGGCGCATCGAGGAGGTCATGAAGGGCCGGCTGTCCGCCATGGCCGAGAAGTTCGACATCATCGGTGACATCCGTGGCCGCGGCGCCATGATCGCCATCGAACTGGTCCGGACCCGCGACGGCAAGGAGCCGCACGCCGCCGCCGCCGCGGCGCTCGCCAAGGCCTGCCACGCGGAGGGCCTGCTGGTCCTGACCTGCGGCACCTACGGCAACGTGCTGCGCTTCCTGCCGCCGCTGGTCATCGGCGAGGACCTGCTGAACGAGGGTCTCGACATCATCGAGCAGGCCTTCGCCGCGCTCTGATCACAGGACGGGACCGCGGCCTGTGAAGAACGTGTGGGGGGCCGATGGCGGGATGGGGATCCGGCTGTCGGTCCCCCTCCCACTGCCGTACGGTTTCCGCAGATGAGAGAAACACCTCGCCCGCGGGGAACCGCGGGCGGCTCCAGGGCGGCGCATCCTCAGCCTCGTTCTGGTCGTGCCCTGGCGCACACCGCCGGTGCTTCTGGCTCCGGAACTCCTCACCGATCGGATGGCCGTCCGCCCCACACCCCCCGGGGCGTACGGCACACCGGTCAGACCGGCCGTCTCGGAACCTCCCCCCCTGTTCCGGGGCGGCCGGCTTTCCTCCTCGCCGCCTGCGCCGCTCTCGCGGCGCTCTTCTCGTTGCTGACCTGGCAGGTCGTCACCGACGGCCCGTTGCGCGGGCTGGACGAGCGCGTCGGCGGACATCTCGCGGGCCGCGGCCCCCAGACCCTGGCCGAGGTCCTGGCCGATCTGGGCTCCATGCCGGTCGCCCTGCCGGTACTGGCCCTCGCCCTCGGATACGCGGTGTGGCGCGGCGCGCGGCGGGACGCGCTGGTGGCGGCGGTGACGATGGCGCTGGTACCGGCCCTCGTCGTCCCGCTGAAGATCTGGACCGACCGCGCGGGCCCGCTCACCTCCGACACCGGCTACTACCCGTCCGGCCATACGGCCACCGCGATGGTGGCGTACGGCGGCGCGGCCCTGCTGCTCACCCGGTGCGCCGCCCCGCGCCGCGCATGGGTGATGCCCGCCGCCGCGGGGGTGCTCACCGCGGCGACGGGCACCGGTCTGGTGCTGCACGGCTACCACTGGCCCCTGGACGTGCTGGCGAGCGGCTGTCTGTGCGGGCTGCTCCTGCTGCTCAGCTCCATGGGTATGCGTCGAAGTTCCGGGAGAACTCCCCGCCGTTGAACCGGTCCCAGTTGACCGACCAGGTCATCAGCCCGCGCAGCCCCGGCCAGCTGCCATGGGTCTGGTACGTACCGCAGTTCGCCTTCTTCGTCAGGCAGTCCAGCGCCTTGGTGACCTCGGCGGGGGCGGTGTAGCCGTTGCCGGCGTTGGTGGACGCCGGCAGTCCGACGGCAATCTGGTCGGGGCGGAGCGCCGGGAACATCCGGCCGCTGTCGCCCGCCACCGGGAAGCCGGTGAGCAGCATGTCGGTCATGGCGACGGGGAAGTCCGCGCCGCCCATCGAGTGGTACTGGTTGTCCAGGCCCATGACGGGGCCCGAGTTGTAGTCCTGGACGTGCAGCAGCGTCAGGTCGTCGCGCAGGGCGTGGATGACCGGCAGATAGGCGCCGCAGCGCGGGTCCTGCCCGCCCCAGGGACCGGCGCCGTAGTACTGGTGGCCGAGCTGCACGAAGAACGTCTCCGGGGCCATCGACAGCACCAACTTCGGCCCGTACTTGCCCTTGAGGGTCTTCAGCGCCGATATGAGGTTCACGACGACGGGTGTCGTGGGGTGGCGGAAGTCGGTGTCGCCGGTGTCGAGCGAGAGCGAGTGGCCCTCGAAGTCGATGTCCAGGCCGTCGAGTCCGTACTCGTCGATGATCTTCGAGACGGAGGCGACGAAGGTGTCGCGGGCGGCCGTGGTGGTGAGCTGGACCTGCCCGTTCTGGCCGCCGATGGAGATCAGGACCTTCTTGCCCGCGGCCTGTCTGGCCCTGATGGCGGCCTTGAAGTCGGCCGCCGACTCCACGCCGGGGCACTCGCTCGCCGGGCAGAGGGTGAAGCGGATGTCCCCGGAGGTGATGGAGGTCGGCTCGCCGAACGCCAGGTCGATCACGTCCCAGGAGTCGGGGACGTCGGCCATCCGGGTGTAGCCGGAGCCGTTGGCGAAACTGGCGTGCAGATAGCCCACGAGCGCGTGCGCGGGCAGACCCCCGCCGGGGTCGCCGCCGCCGCTGGTGGTGGAGGCGGTGACGGGGGCGGACTTCGCCGACTCGCCGGCCGCGTTGGTGGCGGTGACCTGGAAGGTGTACGCGGTGGAGGCGGTCAGGCCCGTGACGGTGGCCGAGGTCCCGCTCACTTCGAGGGCTTCGGCGCCGCCCCGGTAGACGGTGTAGCCGGTGGCGCCGGGGACGGCGGCCCAGCTCAGGGCGATGCTGGAGGAGGTCGCGGAGCCCGCGGTCAGACCCGTGGGGGCGGCCGGGAGCTGGACGGGGCCGCCGCCGGGGCCCAGCAGGCTGACGTCGTCGGCGTAGTAGGCGCCGGTGCCGTACCAGCCGTGGGTGTGGATGGTCACCGAGGTGGTGTCGGCGCCGGTCTGGAAGGTGGTGCGCAACTGCTGCCAGGCCGGGGCGGACTGGGTCCAGGTGCTGACGTCGGTGGTGCCGGTACCGGTGGCGCCCAGGTAGACGTAGCTGCCCTGCACCCAGGCGCTCAGGGTGTACGTGGAGCGGGGCTGGACCGCGACCGTCTGGGAGCACTGGGCGTTGTCGCTCCCGGCCGGGGTGGCTTTGAGGGCCCGGGCGCCGCCGTGCACGGGCGAGGTGACCACGGCGCCGCTGCCCGCCGTACAGCTCCAGCCGTCGAGCGCGGCCTCGAAGCCTCCGTTGCGTGCCAGTTCGGTGTCGGCGGCGCGGGCGGTCGGCGCCGCGGCGACCAGGGCGCCCGCGGCGAGGACGGCCGCCGTGAGGGCGGCGAGGAGTCGGGCGGGTCCGGCGGTTCTGGCGGTTCTGGCGGTTCTGGCAAGGCGTCCGTGGCGGTCCACAACGTCCTCCGGGCATGGGGGGACCGGATCCGGGGCGGGTG
>NZ_JBJHPC010000578.1:0-4487 GCF_045257485.1 Streptomyces sp. YS-3
TACCGGTGTCCGGCCAGGTGGTGCGGGCGGGCTACCGGGGTGTGGGGTGGGACCTGGTGCCGTCGAGGAAGGTGTCGACGATCGCCTCCGCGAACGCCGCCGACTCCACCGGCCGCTGACGCAGGATCAGCCGGGCGAGCATCGGTCCGGTGAGCAGTTCGATGGCCTGGTCGACGTCGAGTCCGGGGCGCAGCTCCCCGCTGTCGAGCCCGTCGCGCAGCGCCTGCCGCATGGCATCCCTCCGTGCGGCGACCGCGGTGTCCTCGTACCGCTCCACGAGCTGCGGGCGGTGCACCGCCTCCCCGAGGAGGCCGGCCAGGAGGCGGTGCAGATTGGTGTCCTGGCCGCGGTGGCGGATCTGGTCGACCAGGTCCACGAGACGGTCCCGCAGGGGCAGTCCGTCCGAGGGCGTCACGGGTACGTCGAGGCTGCTCAGGGCCGCGAGCACCAGCTCTTCCTTGTTGCGCCAGCGGCGGTAGACGGTGGCGCGGGCGACCCCGGCCCGCTGGGCCACCAGGTCCATCGACAGGGCCCGGAAGCTGTGTCCCTCGCCCAGCAGGGCCAGCACGGCTTCCAGGATCGCCCGGTCGGCGGCGGGGTCGCGCGGGCGTCCGCCGCGGGCGGTGTTCCGGGCGGCCGGGGCGGACGCGGGCCGGAGGCCGGCGGGCGCGGCGCCCCCGGCCTCCGGTGGAACGGGTGGTCGCATGCTCAGACCTCCGTGGGGTGGTGGGCTCTGGCGGGTTCCTCCGCTCCGGTGTGTCCGTCCGGGGTGCGGGCGGGCAGCAGGAGCAGGCTGAGGAGGGCGCCGAGGAGGGTGACTCCGGCGGCGACCAGTGCGGTGACGTGCATCGCGGAGACGAACGCGTCGACGGCGTGGTCCGCGAGGGCGGTGCCGCGCGGGCCGAGCGCGTCGGCGACGGCGAGGCTGCTCTGCACGGACTCCCCGGCCCTGTCGCGCAGTTGGTCCGGCACGGCCGCCAGGTGGCCGGACATCCGCGAGCGGTACGCGGTGGACAGCACCGAGCCGAGGACCGCGACGCCGAGCGCCCCGCCCACCTGGCGGAAGGTGGTGTTGACGGCGGAGCCGGTGCCGGCCCGCTGCCGGGGCAGGGCCGACATCACGGCGGCCGTGGCGGGCGGCATCACACAGGCGATGCCCACACCGAGGACGAAGAAGACGGATTCGAGCAGCCACAGCGAGGTGCGCTCGTCGACGGTGGCGACGGTGACGAAGGCCAGGGTGGTCAGCAGCATCCCGGTGGTGCACACCGGCCGCACCCCGATCCGCCTGGCCGCCAGGGTCGCGGGCGGTGAGCACAGCAACTGCGCGACGGCCAGCGGCAGCAGGCAGTATCCGGCCTGGAGGGGCGTCCAGCCGCGCACGCTCTGCAGATAGAAGACCAGGAAGAAGGTGGCGCCGAGGAGCGCGAAGAAGACCAGGCCGATGACGGTCACGGCGGCCGAGAAACGCGGGACGCGGAACAGGGCCACATCGAGCGCGGGGCGCGCGGCCCGTCGCTCCCACAGGACGAACGCCGCGAGCACCACGAGCCCGCCGAGCATCGTCCCCCACACCCGGGCCGCCGCCCAGTCGTCGTGCTCGCCGCCCTGGATCACCCCGTACACGAGCAGGGTGAGACCCGCCACGGACAGGGCGACCCCGACCGGGTCGTAGCCGCCGCGTCCGGGGTCGCGGGACTCCGGTACGACGACCAGCGCGGCGACGGTGCCGATCACGACGATCGGGATGTTGATGAGGAAGACCGAGCCCCACCAGAAGTGCTCCAGGAGCGCGCCTCCGGTGATCGGCCCCACCGCGACCGCCAGACCGGCGGCCCCGGCCCAGATTCCCACGGCCTTGGCGTGTTCGTCGGGCGGGAAGACGTTCATGATGATCGCCAGGGTGGCCGGCATGACCAGGGCGCCGCCGACGCCGAGTCCCGCGCGGGCGGCGATGAGTTCGCCCGCGCTGCCCGCGAGGGCGGACCAGAGCGAGCAGCCGCCGAAGACGACGAGCCCGGCCACCAGGGTGCGTTTGCGGCCCCAGCGGTCGGCCAGTACGCCGGTGCTGAAGAGCAGGGCCGCGAAGACGAGCGTGTAGGAGTCCACCGACCACTGGAGTGCGCCGGAGGAGGCGCCCAGGCCCCGGGGCGCGGGCTCGGCGAGCGTCTTGAGCGCGACGTTCAGGATCGAGGTGTCGAGGACCACGAGCAGGAGGCTCACGACGAGGACGCCGAGGACCCACCAGCGGTGGGCGGCGGCCCGGTCCTGCTCGGCCGGACGGGATGCGAGCTGAGTGGTCACGGATGCCGCTCCTCGGAAGGAAGAGGGTGCTGCGTGAACTGCCGTCTGTCGCTGTGCGGTCACCGACGCTAGACCCGCCCGCCAATCGAGTCAATGCCGTATCGAAACAGTCCTGACTCATATCCGGACGGCTCCGGACAGTCCCGAGTGGCGCGGCACTGCGTGCCAATTTTCCCTCTCCGTACGGACGAACGGACCCCGCGCTCCCCCTCTCCACCGCACCTGCGGGAAGCCCCGAAGCTGCGACGTGCACCGCAAGGCTGCCTTTACAGGTCCTTTTCACTTCCCGCCAACGATGGTTCGACAGATGGCACTTGGTGCCGCGTCAGCCCGTATCCAGCGACACCGGACCCAGTGACAGGGGAAGAGATGCACAGGACGTTGACCGAGGCCGTACGCGCCGGAGCGGAGCAGCACCCCGACCGGCCCGCGTTCGTGTACCTGCACGAGGACGGCCCGACCATGCGGCCCGAGGAGATCACCTACGCCGAACTGGACCGCCGCGCCCGTCTCCTCGCCGCCCGGCTGCGCCAGGAGTCGCCGGGTGACCCGAACCGGCCGGTGCTGCTGCTCTATCCGCCCACCCTGGAGTTCGTGACCGCCTTCCTCGGCTGCTTCTACGCCGGGCGCACGGCCATCCCCGCGCCCCTGCCGGACGAGCCGGGCGAGCGGCTGGCCCGGGTCAGCGGCATCCTGCGGGACGCCTCGGTGGGCGCGGTCCTCACCGTCCCCGAGCAGCGCCAGCCGCTCGCCGCCTGGCTGACGGCCTCGGGCGAGCGGGACGTGGTGTGCCTGGCGCTGGAGGACGACGGCGGGGATCCCGCGCTGTGGCTCCCGCCCGAGGTCCGCGACGACGACATCGCCTTCCTCCAGTACAGCTCGGGCTCCACCAGCCGGCCCAAGGGCGTCATGGTCACGCACGCCAACCTGGCCGCCAACCAGGAGGCCATCCACCGCGCGATGCTCACCGGGCCCGGGGTCGTCACCGGCAGCTGGCTGCCGCTCTACCACGACATGGGCCTCATCGGCATGACGCTGCACCCACTGTGGATGGGCGGCACCAGCGTGCAGATGTCGCCCGTCTCCTTCATCAAGCAACCGCACCGCTGGCTGCGGATGATCCACGACTACCGCGTCGAGGGCACCGCCTCGCCCGACTTCGGCTACGAGCTGTGCGCCCGCCGCACCACCGACGAGCAGGCCGAGGGGCTCGACCTGTCCAGCCTGCGGGTGGCCCTCAACGGCGCCGAGCCGGTGCGCGCCGCCACCATCCGCACCTTCACCGCCCGCTTCGCCGCCAACGGACTGCGCCCCGAGGCGCTGTTCCCCTGCTACGGCCTGGCCGAGAACACCCTGCTCGCCTCCGCCGGGGACACCACCGCGCGCCACGTCGAACTGGTCGTCGACGCGCATCTGCTGGAGCAGCACGAGCTGCGCCCCGCCCGCCCGGACCGCACCTCCAGGACCCTGGTCGGCTGCGGGGCACCCGCCGGCAGCGAGGTGCTGGTCGTCGACCCGATGACCCACCAGGCGCTGGCGGACGGCCGGGTCGGGGAGATCTGGCTGCGCGGCCCCTCGGTCGCGCGCGGCTACTGGAACCGTCCCGAGGCCACCGAGGAGACCTTCCGCGCCGCGACCGCCGACGGCCGCTCGGGCTATCTGCGCACCGGCGACCTCGGCGGTCTGGTGGACGGGGAGCTGTTCGTCACCGGACGCATCAAGGAGATGCTCATCCACCACGGCCGCAACCTCTACCCGCAGGACATCGAGCAGGCCGTGCAGGACTCCGGCCCGTCCCTGCGCCGCGGCGGCGGCGCGGTGTTCACCGTCGGGGACGAGGAGGAGAGCCGCGGTCACGTGGTGGTGGTGCAGGAGGTGCGGCCCAGCCGGCACGGCGAACACGATCTGCCCGCCCTCGCCGCGCAGGTCCAGGCCGTGCTCAGCCGCAGGTTCCAGCTCCCCGCGGCCAGTGTGGTCCTGGTGCGCCCCGGCGCGGTCCGCAAGACCACCAGCGGCAAGACCCAGCGCACCCTGATGCGCCGTCTGTTCCTCGACGGCTCCCTGCCCGTACTCCACCAGCGCCTGCAACGGCCGGTGGCGGCCCTCGTCGCCCCCGCCGCCGAGCAGCCCGCTCCGCTGGCCGCCCCCGGCCGTTGCAGGCGCTGGTGGAGTACGGGCAGGGA